>NZ_QKRU01000067.1:0-37592 GCF_003234055.1 Pseudomonas sp. 57B-090624 | reverse complement strand
CCCGCCCACGCGGCGTAGCCCCTTCCCCGGTCGTTCCGGCCAGGCGGTCCTCGACCTCCTCTGCGTCATCCCCGCCCGGCCCGGCCGATCTCAGCGGGGGTGTTCCATCAGGGGGTCGTTGCGCTTGTTCAGCCCCGGCAGGCTGGCCTGCAGCTGGTGCTTGACCCAGTTGCTGAAGGCGCGCACGGCCGGGCGCTCGGCCCTCAGCGGGTCGGCCACCAGGTAATAGCCGCGATGGGAGTCGATGCTGATCTCGAAGGGACGTACCAGCAGGCCGCGCGCCAGGGCGTCGCCGCTGAGCAGGTTGTCGCCGATGGCCATGCCCTGGGCCGCGATGCACGCCGACTGCGCGCAGTGGGCGTCGGAGAAGACGATGCCGGTGGCCGCGTCGATGTTGGAGGCGCCGGCAGTGGCCAGCCAGACGCGCCAGTCGCTGTGGTCGGTCATGTGCAGCAGGGGGAAGCCGCCCAGCTCCTGGGGGCTCTTGAGCCCGCCGTGGGCGTTGATCAGGCGCGGGCTGCAGACCGGGAAGAAGCGCAAGGGGACGATCTGCTCCACCCACTGGTCCGGCCAGTCGCCGATGCCGTAGGCGATGAACAGGTCGGCGTTGCCGTTGCTGGTGTCGTCCGGGGCGCGGGGCGAGATCACCTGCAATTGCACCTGGGGGAACTGGCGGAGAAAGGCGCCGATGTGGTGGCACAGCCAGTAGGTGGCGAAGCCGGGGTTGCAGCTCACGCAGAGCCGGCCCCAGACCTGCTGCTCGTCGAGGCCCAGGGCGGCCTCCTGCAGCGTGGAGAGGACCTTGTGCACTTCCCGCGCATAGCGCTCGCCCTGGTAGGTGAGGCCGATGCCACGCCCGATGCGCTCGGTGAGGGCGAAACCGAGGCTCTGCTCCAGGCTGCTGACCTGGTGACTGATGGCGCTGCGGGTGAGGCTCAGTTCGCGGGCCGCCGCCGACACGCTGCCCAGGCGGGCGATGGCGTCCAGGGCGCGGATGGCGGTCATCGAGGGGTAGCGCATGGTGGCTCCGGAGGCGGTATCGGGTCGTCCAATGGTGAATCGGATTGAACAATACGGCAAAAACAATTCGATTGTTGTAGCGCGCAACTCACCAATAATGGGGCCATTCCGCCGGGCCTTCCCGGACTGCCCTCCGGCCCCGCGCCGGGAGCCCATACCTATAACAAGAGGTGCTCGCATGACCAGTTGCGCCCAGGCGCTCGTCCGACTGCTCGAAGGCTATGGCGTCGAAACCGTCTTCGGCATCCCCGGGGTGCATACCGTCGAGCTCTATCGCGGCCTCGCCGGCAGCCGCCTGCGCCACATCAGCCCGCGCCACGAGCAGGGCGCCGGCTTCATGGCCGATGGCTACGCCCGCGCCAGCGGCAAGCCGGGCGTGTGCTTCATCATCACCGGCCCGGGCATGACCAACATCCTCACCGCCATGGGCCAGGCCTACGCCGATTCGGTGCCCATGCTGGTGATCTCCACCACCAGCCGCCGCGAGCACCAGCGCCTGGGCCACGGCTACCTGCATGAGCTGCCGGACCAGCGCGCCATGGTCGCCGGCGTCTGCGCCTTCAGCCATACGCTGCAGCGACCCCAGGAACTGCCGGAGGTGCTGGCCCGCGCCTTCGCCCTGTTCCGCTGCGCGCGGCCCCGCCCGGTGCATATCGAGATTCCCCTGGACGTCCTGGAGCTGCCTGCCGACGGCCTCGACCTGCGCGCCCGTGCGCTGCCCCAGGCCGCCGCCCCGGCACCGGCCGCCGTGGCCGAGGCTGCGGCCCTGCTGGCCGGGGCGCGCAAGCCGCTGATCCTCGCCGGTGGCGGTGCCCGGGGTGGCGCCGCCGCCCTGCGCGAGCTGGCCGAGCACCTGCAGGCACCGGTGGCGCTGACCACCAACGCCCGTGGCCTGCTGGAGCCGGACCACCCGTTGCTGCTCGATGGCGTGCAGTCATCGGCCCATGGCCGCGCGCTGTTCGCCGAGGCCGATGTGGTGCTGGCGGTGGGCACCGAACTGGGCGAGACCGACTACGACTTCTTCGGCCTCGGCCCCCTGTCGCTCGAGGTGCCGGTGATCCGCCTGGACATCGACCCGCTGCAGATACTCGGCGTGCAGCGCGCCGAAGTCGGCCTGCTGGGCGATGCCGGGCTCGGCTTGCGGGCCCTGCTCGCGGCCCTGCCCCCTGCCTCGCGTGACGGCGGCTGGGCGCAGGCCGCCGTGCGCCGGGTCAATGCCGCCGAGCGCGAGCGCTGGAGCCCCCGGCAACGGGCGCTGCAGGCGCTGCTCGATACCCTGCGAGACGCCCTGCCGGCGCCGGTGCTGGTCGGCGACTCGACCCAGCCGGTGTACCAGGGCGCCCTCGGCTATCGCGCCCCGCTGCCTGGCAGCTGGTTCAATGCCGGGACCGGCTACGGCACCCTCGGCTATGCCCTGCCGGCCGCCATCGGCGCCAAGCTGGCGCTCCCCGGGCGGCCGGTGCTGGCGCTGGCCGGCGACGGTGGCGTGCAGTTCTCCAGCGCCGAACTGATCGCCGCCCGCGAGGCGGGGGTCGGGGTGATCCTGGTGCTGTGGAACAACCACTGCTACGGCGAGATCCGCGACTCCATGGTGGCCCGCGAGGTGCCGCCCCTGGGCGTGGACATCCTCGCCCCGGACTTCGCGGCCCTGGCCCGTGCCTGCCACGTCAGTCACCACGCGGTGCGCAGCCTGGAGGGCCTGAGCGAGCTGCTCGGCAGCCTGGCCGGGACCTGCGAGCCGCACCTGATCGAACTCGACGCCGCCGACTTCCTGCCGGCCAGTGGAGAAACCCGATGAACACGACCCCTCCCGCCGTGGCGCCGACCACGCCGCCTGCGGTCGCCCTCGACGGGCTGCACAAGAGCTACGCCGAGCACCACGTGCTCAAGGGGATTTCTCTGGAGGCCCGCGAGGGCGACGTGGTCTCGCTGATCGGCGCCAGCGGCTCGGGCAAGAGCACGCTGCTGCGCTGCATCAACCTGCTGGAGATCCCGGACGCCGGCAGCCTGCACATCAATGGCGAGAAGGTCGCGCTCAAGCGTGACCGCGCCGGCCACGGCCGCATCGGCGACCCGCGCCAGGTGGAGCGCCTGCGCACCCGCCTGAGCATGGTGTTCCAGAACTTCAACCTGTGGCCGCACCGCACGGTGCTGGAAAACATCATCGAGGCGCCGGTGCATGTGCTCGGCGAAAAGCGCCAGGACGCCATCGGCCACGCCGAGCAGTTGCTGGAGCGGGTCGGCCTGGCGGACAAGCGCCATGCCTACCCGGCCTTCCTCTCCGGTGGCCAGCAGCAGCGCGTGGCCATCGCCCGGGCGCTGGCGGTGCGTCCGCAGGTGCTGCTCTTCGACGAGCCGACCTCGGCGCTCGACCCCGAACTGGTGGGCGATGTGCTGCGGGTGATCCGCGGCATCGCCGAAGAGGGGCGCACCATGATCCTGGTGACCCACGAGATGGCGTTCGCCCGCGATGTGTCCAGCCGGGTGGTGTTCCTCCACCAGGGCCGCATCGAGGAGCAGGGCCCGCCTTCCCAAGTGCTGCTGGACCCGCGCAGCGAGCGTTGCCGGCAGTTCGTGATGGCTCAGGACAACCGCTGAATCCCCTGGCAAATACAAAAACCACAACGAGGGACCCACCATGAAAAGAAGCCTCATCGCCCTGCTCCAGGCCGCCCTGCTGGCCAGCGTCGCCAGTGTCGCCGTGGCCCAGGAGAAGATCGTCTTCGGCATCGCCCAGGAAGCCTACCCACCCTTCTCCTTCAAGAGCGGCAAGGGCCAGTGGAGCGGTTTCGAGCCGGAGCTGATCACTGCCCTGTGCGCGCGCATGCAGGTGCAATGCCCGCTCAACGAGATGGCCTGGGACGGGTTGATCCCCGCGCTCAAGGCGCAGCAGGTGGACGTGGTGCTGAACTCGCTGTCCATCACTCCCGAGCGCCGCGAGGTGGTCGACTTCAGCGAGCCCTACTTCTTCACGCCCGCCCTCTGGGTCGCCGACCGCAGCCTGGACGTGCAGCCCACGCCCGAAGGCCTGAAGGGGCTGATCATCGGCGTGCAGGGCTCCACCACCCACTCCGCCTATGCCAAGAAGTACTTCGGCAGGGACTCCATCGTGCGCTACTACAACGCCCAGGACGACATCCTCGCCGACCTGCGCAGCGGCCGCATCGACATCATGCTCGCCGACCAGTTGGCGGTGGAGCCGGTGCTCGACCTGCCGGACAACGCGATGCTCGCCAGCAAGGGCGTGGCGCCGCAGGACCCGCTGTTCGGCGAAGGCGTGGGCGCGGCGGTGCGCAAGGGCAACGACGCCCTGCGCGAGCGCCTCAACCTGGCCTTGCAGGCGCTGCGCGACGACGGCAGCTACGACGCCATTCGCGGGCGCTACTTCAAGGCCGACATCTCGGCCCGGCAGTGATGCGCGCTCGCTCCCATTCCTCGCAGGTGCATTCATGACCGCTATCGAAATCCAGCGGCTGCTGTTCACCGATGGCTGGCTGCAGGCCCTGGCCCAGGGCGCCGTGAAGACCCTGGGCATCTCGATCGGGGCCTTCGTGCTCGGCCTGTCCCTGGGCCTGGTCGTCGCCCTGGTCAAGCTCTGGGGGCCACGTTGGCTGGTGATCTGGGCCAACTGCTACACCACGCTCTACCGCGCCGTGCCCGAGCTGCTGCTGATCCTGCTGCTGTACTACGCGGGCTCCGACCTGCTCAACCTGCTGATGGCCGCCGCCGGCCAGCCGCCGGTGGAGGTCAATGGCTTCCTCGCCGGCATCGTGGTGCTGGGCATCGTCCAGGGCGCGTATTCGGCGGAGATCATCCGCGGCGCCATCGAGGCCATCCCCGTGGGCCAGATCGAGGCCGGGCGGGCCTATGGCATGAAGCCCTTCATGGTGCTGAGGCGGGTGCTGGTGCCGAGCATGCTGCCCCATGTGGTCGCCGGCCTGTCCAACCTATGGCTGGTGCTGGTCAAGGACAGCGCCCTGATCAGCGTGGTGGGCTACAGCGAGCTGCTGGGCGCGGGGCGCCAGGCTGCCGCCTCGACCAAGCACTACCTGATGTTCTACCTGGCGGTGGCGGCCTTCTATTACCTCATCACGCTGGTCTCCAGCCTGGTGTTCCGGCGCTTCGAGGCACGCTTCGAACGCTGGATGCCCCGGCTCGCCTAGGAGGGCTCATGGACTTCACCTGGTTGAGTGGCTTTACCGGTGAGCTGACGCGCGGCGCGGTGCTGACCTTGCAGTTGCTGCTGATCTCGGCCTGCTTCGGCTTCCTGCTGGCGATTGCCGTGGCCCTGGCCCGGCTGTCGCGCAACCCGCTGCTGGCGGGTGGCGCGCGCTTCTACACCAGCGTGCTGCGGGGCACGCCGCTGCTGGTGCAGATCTACATCCGCTACTACGGCGTGGGCAGTGTCTTCGCCAGCTTCCCGCTGGTCCGCCACAGCCTGCTCTGGCCCTACCTGCGCGAGGGCTTCTGGTATGTCGCCTTCGCCCTGACCCTGAGCGTCGGTGCCTATGTCGGCGAGGTGCTGCGCGGCGGCCTGCGCGCGGTGCCCCGTGGCGAGCTGGAGGCGGCGCGGGCCTACGGCATGCGCCCCTGGCAGGTGCTGCGGCGGGTGTGGATGCCGCGGGCGTTGCAGATGCTGCGCCCGACCCTGGCCGGCGAGAGCGTGATGCTGCTCAAGTCCACCGCGCTGGCCTCCACCGTGGCGGTCACCGACCTGCTCGGCGCGGCCAACCTGGTGCGTTCGCAGACCCTGCGGGTCTACGAGCCGCTGCTGGTGGTGGCGGTGGTCTACATCGTCCTGGCCTTCCTCATCGAACAGGGCTTCGCGCGAGTCGGCCGTACGCCGCAGCGCCAGGCCTGAACCCATTGACCCGGATCCCAAGGAGCCGTGCATGAAGTATTCATCCCTGGTCGGGCGCATCAGCGGCGAGACCGTCAGCGCCTGGGACATCCACTACGCGGCCTGCGCGGCCCAGGAGCGTGGCGAGGACGCCATCGTCCTGAGCATCGGCGACCCGGACTTCACCACCGCCGAGCCGATCCGCACCGCTGCCATCGAGGCCCTGGGCCAGGGCGACACCCACTACAGCGCGGTGATCGGCCGCACGCCGCTGCGCGAGGCCATCGCCGCCAAGCAACGCAAGCTGTTGGGCATCCCCGTTGAAGTGGGCAACGTCGCCGTGGTCGCCGGGGCGCAGAACGGCCTCTACGCCACCGCCATGTGCCTGTTCGAGGGCGGCGACGAGGTGCTGGTGCCGGAGCCGATGTACCTGACCTACGCCGCCAGCATCCAGGCCTCCGGCGCCCGTCTGGTGAGCATCCCGCAGCCGGCGGAGGGCGACTTCCGTCTCACTGCCGAAGCGCTGGAGGCGGTGCTCACGCCGCGCACCCGGGGCATCGCCCTGGCCACGCCCAACAACCCCACCGGCAACGTCTACACCGACGAGGAGCTGGAGGCGGTGGCGGAGGTCGCCCGGCGCCATGATCTCTGGGTGCTGTCCGACGAGGTCTACGGCCAGCTCACCTACGACCGCCCGCACCGCAGCGTCGCCAGCCTGGAGGGCATGGCGGCGCGCACCGTGGTGCTCAACAGCCTGTCGAAGAGCCACGCCATGACCGGCTGGCGCGTGGGCTGGGTGGTGGCGCCGCCGGCGCTGATCGGCCACCTCGACAACCTGATGCTGTGCATGATCTACGGCCTGCCGGGCTTCATCCAGGCCGCCGCGCTGAAGGCCCTGGAGCTGGACGAGGCAGTGGTTGGCGAAGCCCGCGAGACCTACCGCCGCCGCCGCGACCTGGTGGTGCGGGGTCTCGCCGATGTGCCGCTGCTGCGCTGCAAGGTGCCGGAGGCCGGCATGTTCATGCTGGTGGACGTGCGCGAGACGGGGCTCTCGGGCATGGACTTCGCCTGGCGGCTGTTCCGCGAGACCGGGGTCTCGGTGCTCGACGCGGAGGCCTTCGGCGCCAGCTGCCGGGGCTTCGTGCGGCTCTCGTTCACTGTCTCCGATGGCGAGCTGGAAGAAGCCTGCCGGCGCATCGCCGGTTTCATCGGGCGCCTGCAGACCCCGCACTGATCCACCGCCGTTCCTGACCGACCCAGGCTGACGGCGCACTCACGCGCCGGGCCTGGCCACGCCCGAGAAAATCACAAGGTGCCGCCATGACTGACGCCGACAACTTCTCCTCGACCCATTCGGCCACGGGCCATTTCGCCGACCTGATCCTCGACAACGGCCGCATCTGCACCCAGGACCCGGCACAGCCCTGGGCCGAGGCGGTGGCGATCCGCGGAGGCCGCCTGCTGGCTGTGGGCGACCGCGCCGCCGTGCAGGCCTTCAAGGGGCCGGCCACCCGCGTGCACGACCTGGGCGGGGCCTTCTGCATGCCCGGGCTGCACGACATGCACACCCACCCGGACCTGGCGCTGGCGCCGCGCTACAGCGACGACCTCGATGTCGGCATCGAGGACCCGACGCCCGCGCAGCTGGAGGCGGCGATCCGCGCCTATGCCGATGCCCACCCCGGCGATGGCTGGATCCACGGCCAGTACTGGGTGCGCTACACCTTCCGCGAGGCGGGCCTGGTGCCCGGCCGCGCCTGGCTCGATCAGGTGATGCCCGATCGCCCGGTGGCGCTGCTGGACCGCATGTGGGGCACCATGATGGTGAACTCGAAGGCGCTGCAGCTCGCCGGCATCGACCGCCACACCCCCGACCCGCGCAATGGCTACCTGGAGCGCGACGAGCTGACCGGCGAGCCCACCGGGCTGATGATCGACGGGGCCTACGCGATGATCCACGCCGCCATGCCGCCGACCCCGGTGGCGGTGCTGCGCCGGGCCTACCGCGATGGGGTGCACTTCCAGAGTTCGCGAGGGGTCACGGCGAGCAAGTACGTGCACGTCTGCGAACACCGCCTGCAGGCGCTGAAGGCGCTGGACGACGCGGGCGAGCTGACGGTGCGCATCGAGGCGGCGATCAGCTGGCAGGACGACATCTTTCCGGTGCGCAGGCGCTGGCAGCTGCTGGCCGGCGAGCGCCACTACTACCGCAGCGCTCGCCTCAGCGCCAACGCGGTGAAATTCCACTTCGACGGCACGGTGGAGCCGCGTTCGTCCTTCCTGCTCACGCCTTGGCCGAACGAGTCGGAGTGGCGGGGCAAGCTCAACCTCACCCCCGAACACATCACCGACATGCTGGTGGACATGGACCGCCGGGGCATCCGTGTCATCGCCCACTGCACCGGCGACGGCGCCTCCGACGTGTTCCTCGATGCGGTGGCCGAAGCACGGCGGCGCAACGGCTTCAGCGGCGTGCGCCACCAGTGCGCCCACAGCACGCTGCTGCACCCGGGCAACCTCAAGCGCTTCCAGGCGCTGCAGGTGATCGCCGAGTTCTCCCCGGCCGCCTGGTACCCGACGCCCTTCGCCAGCGGCGCGCGTTCGGGCTATGGGCAGGAGCGGCTCAAGCGCATCTACGACTTCAAGGGTGTGCTGGAGGCCGGCGGCACGGCGGTGTTCGGCACCGACTGGCCGGTGGCGTCGATCGACCCCTGGCTGGCACTGGAGACCATGGTCACCCGGCAGAACCCCTGGAACGACGACCCGGCCTGCTTCGGCGAGCCGATCACCCTGGAGCAGGCGCTGCGCGTGGCCACGCGCAATGGCGCCATCGCAATGGGCCTGGAGGGCAGCACCGGCAGCCTGGAGACGGGCAAGGCGGCGGACCTGATCGTGCTCGACCGTGACCTGTTCGCCCAGCCGGCGCGCAACTACATCCACCGCACCCGGGTGCTGCTGACCTTCGTCGAGGGCCAGCTGGTCTACGACCGCGAAGGCGCGCTGGCCGGGCTCGGCCTGGAGGCGGTCTGGAAGGGCGAGCCGCCGGTGATCGAGGCGCAGGGGTAGGCCATGGACGAGCGCATCGCGGTCACGGTGGTGGCGGGGTTTCTCGGGGCCGGCAAGACCACCTTGCTCAATCGCATGGTCCGGCGCGCGGGGGACAGCCGGCTGGCGGTGATCGTCAACGACTTCGGCGCGCTGAACATCGATGCGGCGCTGGTGGCCGAGGTCACCGATGCGGTGTACAGCCTGCAGAACGGCTGCATCTGCTGCACGGTGCAGGAAGACCTGCTGGCGCAGCTGGCCAGCCTGGCGCAGCTCTCGCCGCGCCTGGAGCGCATCGTCATCGAGTGCAGCGGCGTCTCCGACCCGCAGCGCATCGTGCAGACCCTGGGTTATCCACAGCTGCGCGGCCTGCTGCGGCTGGACCTGGTGATCACCCTGGTGGACGCCACTCGCCACCTGGCACTGGATGGCGAGTACGCACGGCTGGCCCGCGCCCAGGTTTCGGCGGCCGATGTGCTGCTGCTGAACAAGAGCGACCTGGTGGACGCGGACGAGCTGGTGCGCCTGCGCGAGGCGCTGCCGGGGCGTGCGCTGCTGCATGTCGGGGTGCAGGCCGACCTGCCTGACGCGCTGTGGCTGGAGGCGGAGCCGCCATCCCGTGTGCCCGGAGTACTGACGCCGGTGGCGACGGCGGACCACGGGCAGCTGTTCGAGTCCTGGGTCTGGGAAGGCGAGGGGTTTTTCGATGCCGGGCGCCTGCGGGCCTGGCTGGCGGGCCTGCCGGATGCGCTGTTCCGCCTCAAGGGCTGGGTGCGCCTGGAGGCGGCCGACGGGGCGCTCTGGTTGCAGCAGGTGGGGCGGCGCAGCCAGTTCGGCCCGGTGAGCGGGCCGGTGGGCGATGGCATGCGCCTGGTGTTCATCGCCCGGCGTGGGTTCGCCGGGCGACAGGCGCTGGAGGGCGGGTTGCGCGCCTGCCTGCGCTGAGGGCTCAGTGGCCGTCGCGGAAAGCGGCCCAGACCTGATCGCGGGTGGCGCCGAGTTTGTCCGGCAGGGACTCCAGGGCGAACAAGCGGCGCTTGGTTTCCTTGTCGGGGTAGAGTCCCGGCTGGTCGCGCAGGTCGGCGGCGAGGAATTCGCGGGCGTCGGCGTTGCCGTTGGGGTAGAGGGTTTCGCTGGTGATCTGCGCGGCGACCTTGGGTTGCATCATGAAGTCGATGAAGCGGTGGGCGAGGTCGGCGCGGTTGGCGCTGCTGGGGATGGCGAGGTTGTCGATGAACAGCACCGAGCCCTCGTCGGGCACCACGAAGCGCACCGGCTGGCCGGCGGCTGCGGCGTTGAGGGCGTCGCCGACCCAGGCCATGGCGACGCACAGCCGGCCCTTGTTGAGGTCTTCGATGTAGCGCTCGCTGTCGATGTAGCGCAGGTTCGGGCGCAGGCCGCCGAGCAGCTCGGCGGAGCGCTTGAGCCGGCTGGGCGCGGTGCGGGCGAGGGTGCGGCCCTGGTAGGTCATGAGGATCGACAGGGCTTCGTCCGGGGCGTCGAGCACGCTCATGCCGCAGCTGGCCAGGCGCTTGCTCTGCTCGGGCTCGAACAGAACGCTCCAGCTCGAGGGCAGCGGACCGCCGTAGGCCTTCTCGGCCTGGGGCGTGTTCACCGCGAGGCCGACGGCACCCCAGAGGTAGGGCACGGCGTGCTGGTTGTTGGGGTCGACGGCGGCGAGCTTGCTGAGCAGCTGCTTGTCCAGGTGCTTGCGGTTGGGCAGGCGGCTGAAGTCCAGCGGCTGCAGGCGGCCGGCCTTGATCAGTTCCGGGAGGTTGTTGTGGGAGGGCACCACGATGTCGATGGCCTCGCCGCTCTCCATGGCCTTCTGCAGTTCTTCGGCGCTGGCGAAGGTGTGGTAGTCCACGCGGATGCCGGTCTGCTGCTCGAAGTCCTTGAGCACCTGGGGGGCGATGTAGTCGTTCCAGTTGTAGACGCGGATGGTGTCTTCGGCGCTGGCCAGGTTCGGCAGCAGCGCGAGCAGCAGCGGTGCGAGGAAGCGGGGCATGGAGTCCTCCCTGATGGTTGGCGGAGCATTATTGCTGCGCGAATGTTTCAGCAGGTTGATGCATGTCAGCTGGGCCTCTCTGGATCGGGCCTTTGCGCGGTCCCACGGCGCCCTTCCAGCGTCGCGGATGAGGGGACGGGTGGAAATGGCAGGCAAAAAAACGCCGGCCCTGGGGCCGGCGTCTTTCGACTCGCTTACACGGTATGCAGGTACCAGTTGTATTCGAGGTCGGAGATGGAGTGTTCGAACTCCTCCAGCTCGCTTTCCTTGCACGCGACGAAGATGTCGATGTAGTCCGGGCTGATGTACTTGGCCAGGATCTCGCTGTCGTCCAGCTCGCGCAGTGCATCGCGCAGGTTGTTCGGCAGGCTCTGCTCCAGCTGCTCGTACGAGTTGCCTTCGATGGGGGCGCCGGGCTCGATCTGGTTGGTCAGGCCGTGGTGCACGCCCGCCAGGATCGACGCCATCATCAGGTACGGGTTGGCATCGGCACCGGCGACGCGGTGTTCGATGCGCACCGCATCCGCGCTGCCGGTGGGCACGCGCAGGGCGACGGTACGGTTGTCCAGGCCCCAGCTCGGTGCGTTCGGCACGTAGAACTGCGCACCGAAGCGACGGTAGGAGTTCACGTTCGGGCAGAGGAAGGCCATGGAGGCGGGCAGGGTCTCGAGCACACCGCCGAGCGCATGGCGCAATGCGGCGTTCTGCTCGGGATCCTCGCTGGCGAAGATGTTCTTGCCATGCTTGTCCAGCAGCGAGATATGGACGTGCAGACCGTTGCCGGCCTGGCCCGGGTAGGGCTTGGCCATGAAGGTGGTGTCCATCTCGTGGTCGTACGCGATGTTCTTCACCAGGCGCTTGAGCAGCACGGCATAGTCGCAGGCCTTGATCGGGTCCGCCACGTGGTGGAGGTTGACCTCGAACTGGGCCGGGGCGCTTTCCTTGACGATGGCGTCGGCCGGGATGCCCTGGACCTTGGCGCCTTCGAGGATGTCCTGCAGGCAGTCGGCGTACTCGTCGAGGTCGTCGATCAGGTAGACCTGGGTGGACTGCGGACGCTTGCCGGAGATCGGGGAGCGCGGCGGCTGCGGACGGCCGTTCACGTTCTCCTGGTCGATCAGGTAGAACTCGAGCTCGAACGCGGCGCAGATGGTCAGGCCGAGATCGTCGAACTTCGCCACGACCTGGCGCAGCACTTCACGCGGGTCGGCGAAGAAGGGCTCGCCTTCCATCTCGTGCATGGTCATCAGCAGTTGCGCGGTGGGGCGCTTCTGCCAGGGCTCGTCGCACAGGGTGCCGGGGATCGGGTAGCAGATACGATCGGCGTCGCCGATGTCCAGGCCGAGGCCGGTGCTTTCAACGGTGGAACCGTTGATATCGAGGGCGAATAAGGAAGCGGGGAGGTTGATGCCTTTTTCGTAAACTTTGTGGAGGCTGGCGCGTTCGATTCGCTTGCCTCGGACTACTCCATTCATATCTGCGATCAGGAGGTCGACGAACTGGACCTCAGGATGTTCCTTAAGGAACTCGTTCGCTTCTTGAAGCTGAACGGCACGCGGGGGTACCGACATGATGCAACACCTTTCTTGTTAAAAATATCAATCACACGTTCGCTAGGGTGAGAGTCAATCGGAATCCCCTAACGATGTCAATAGCGCCCCATTTTGCCCTAAAACAGGGCCATATGGCCAATTTTGGGGCGTTTGAGGGGCATCTGACCCCTCTCGGGGCCATGGCGCACGCGGCGCTCAGCGAGGTGTGTTCGATTTTTTACAGCCCTATTGTGTAAAAAAATGAACAACGCTAAGCTCGGTCGCAACCCATAACAGCAATAAAACGGGTGTCTCATGTCTCGCCTGCCGTTCATCGGCGTAACCGCTTGTACCAAGCAGATCGGTCTGCATCCTTACCATATAGCGGGTGACAAGTATCTTCGTGCGGTAGCCCTTGGCGCCGGCGGTGTTCCTCTGATTATTCCCGCTCTCGGCGAGCTCATCGAGACGACTTCCCTTTTGGCCAGTCTAGACGGCCTGCTGTTCACCGGTTCGCCTTCCAACGTCGAACCCCATCATTATTCCGGCCCGGCCAGCGAGCCCGGCACCCTCCACGATCCGCAGCGCGATGGCACCACGCTTTCGCTGATGCGTGCCGCCGTGGCCGCAGGTGTGCCCGTGCTCGGCATCTGCCGGGGCTTCCAGGAGATGAACGTGGCCTTCGGCGGCACGCTGCACCAGAAGGTGCACGAGGTCGAGGGCTTCATGGACCACCGCGAGCCGGCCGACGAGCCGCTCGAGGTGCAGTACGCACCCAGCCACCCCGTGCATGTGCAGCCGGGTGGCATCCTCGCCGGCATCGGCTTGCCGGCGGAGATTCTCGTAAATTCCATTCATGGCCAGGGCGTTGAACGTCTGGCGCCGGGCCTTCACGTAGAAGCGCTGGCGCCTGACGGGTTGGTCGAATCCTGCTCGGTCGTCGGCGCTGCGAGTTTCGCGCTCGGAGTACAGTGGCACCCCGAGTGGCAGGTTCGTTCGAACCCCGATTATCTCGCCATCTTCCAGGCCTTTGGTGAGGCTTGCAGGAAGAGGGCGGGGCAACGCTGAGCTCAGCTATACCAGTTGCAGCTCTCACACCCTGAGGTCTTTATGACTACCAAGTTGGACCAGCTCACAAGCTGGTTGAAAGAACGCAAAATCACCGAAGTTGAATGCTTGATCAGCGACCTTACCGGCATTGCCCGGGGCAAGATCTCGCCGACCAACAAGTTCCTCGACGAGAAGGGCATGCGCCTCCCCGAGAGCGTGCTGCTGCAGACCGTCACCGGCGACTATGTCGAGGACGACGTTTATTACGAGCTGCTCGACCCTGCCGACATCGACATGGTCTGCCGCCCGGACGAGAACGCCGTGTTCCTCGTGCCCTGGGCGCTGGAACCCACCGCGATGGTGATCCACGACACCTTCGACAAGATGGGCAACCCCATCGAGCTGTCGCCGCGCAACATCCTCAAGAAAGTGCTCAAGCTCTACGCCGACAAGGGCTGGCGCCCGATCGTCGCGCCGGAGATGGAGTTCTACCTGACCAAGCGCAGCGACGACCCGGACTACCCGTTGCAGGCCCCGATCGGCCGCTCCGGTCGCCCCGAGACCGGCCGCCAGTCCTTCTCCATCGACGCGGCGAACGAATTCGACCCGCTGTTCGAGGACATGTACGACTGGTGCGAGGCGCAGGACCTCGACCTGGACACCCTCATCCACGAGGAAGGCCCGGCGCAGATGGAGATCAACTTCCGTCACGGCGAAGCCCTGTCCCTGGCCGACCAGATCACCGTGTTCAAGCGCACCATGCGCGAGGCCGCGCTGAAACATAACGTCGCCGCCACCTTCATGGCCAAGCCGATCACCGACCAGCCGGGCAGTGCCATGCACCTGCACCAGAGCGTGGTGGACATCAAGACCGGCAAGAACATCTTCTCCAACGAAGATGGCTCCATGAGCGAGCTGTTCCTCCACCACATCGGCGGCCTGCAGAAGTTCATCCCCGAGCTGCTGCCGCTGTTCGCGCCGAACGTGAACTCCTTCCGCCGTTTCCTGCCCGATACCTCGGCGCCGGTGAACGTGGAGTGGGGCGAGGAGAACCGCACCGTGGGCCTGCGCGTGCCGGACGCCACCCCGCAGAACCGCCGCGTGGAGAACCGCCTGGCCGGTGCCGACGCCAACCCCTACCTGGCGATCGCCGCCAGCCTGCTGTGCGGCTACATCGGCATGGTCGAGCAGATCAAGCCGAGCGCGCAGGTCAAGGGCCGTGGCTACGAGCGCCGCAACCTGCGCCTGCCGCTGACCCTCGAGGACGCCCTCGAGCGCCTGGAGAACTGCAAGCCCCTGGAGAAGTACCTGAGCACCAAGTTCATCAGTGCCTACGTCGCGGTGAAGCGCGCCGAGCACGAGAACTTCAAGCGCGTCATCAGCTCCTGGGAGCGTGAGTTCCTGCTGCTTTCCGTCTGATCCAAACGGCGTGCCGCGTTCGTGGCGCGGCACGCCAACCCAGATTTGCATAGAGGTGTAGATAATGAAGAGCCCAGTGACCAACCCCCAGACCCTTGAGTGGCAGGCACTCAGTCGCGACCACCACCTGCCGCCGTTCACCGACTACCAGGCGTTGAATGCCAAGGGCGCGCGGATCATCACCAAAGCCGACGGCGTCTACATCTGGGACAGCGAGGGCAACAAGATCCTCGACGCCATGGCCGGCCTGTGGTGCGTCAACGTCGGCTACGGCCGCGAGGAACTGGTGCAGGCGGCCACCCGCCAGATGCGCGAGCTGCCCTTCTACAACCTGTTCTTCCAGACCGCCCACCCGCCCGTCATCGAACTGGCCAAGGCCATTTCCGAACTGGCGCCCGAGGGCATGAACCACGTGTTCTTCACCGGCTCCGGTTCCGAAGCCAACGACACCGTGCTGCGCATGGTCCGCCACTACTGGGCGACCAAGGGCCAGCCGAAGAAGAAAGTGGTGATCGGCCGCTGGAACGGCTACCACGGCTCCACCGTCGCCGGCGTCAGCCTCGGCGGCATGAAGGCGCTGCACGAGCAGGGCGACCTGCCGATCCCGGGCATCGTCCATATCGCCCAGCCCTACTGGTACGGCGAGGGTGGCGACATGGCCCCCGAGGAATTCGGCGTCTGGGCGGCCGAGCAGTTGGAGAAGAAGATCCTCGAAGTCGGCGAGGAGAACGTCGCCGCCTTCATCGCCGAGCCCATCCAGGGTGCGGGCGGCGTGATCGTCCCGCCGGAAACCTACTGGCCGAAGATCCGCGAGATCCTCGCCCGCTACGACATCCTGTTCATCGCCGACGAAGTCATCTGCGGCTTCGGCCGTACCGGCGAGTGGTTCGGCAGCCAGTACTACGGCAACGCCCCTGACCTGATGCCCATCGCCAAGGGCCTGACCTCCGGCTACATCCCCATGGGCGGCGTCATCGTCCGTGACGAGGTGGTCGAGGTGCTCAACCAGGGCGGCGAGTTCTACCACGGCTTCACCTACTCCGGTCACCCGGTGGCCGCCGCGGTGGCCCTGGAAAACATCCGCATCCTGCGCGAAGAGAAGATCGTCGAGAACGTGAAGGCGGAAACGGCACCGTATTTGCAGAAGCGTTGGCAGGAGCTGGCTGACCATCCCCTGGTCGGCGAAGCGCGCGGGGTCGGCATGGTCGGCGCCCTGGAACTGGTCAAGAACAAGAAGACCCGTGAGCGTTTCACCGATCTGGGCGTGGGCATGCAGTGCCGCGAGCACTGCTTCCGCAATGGCCTGATCATGCGTGCGGTAGGCGACACTATGATTGTTTCGCCGCCGCTGGTGATCAGCAAGGATGAGATCGACGAACTGGTGACCAAGGCCCGCAAGTGCCTTGACCTCACCGCGAGTGCGGTTCTGGGTTGAGCAATTGGGCGAGTTTGCAAACAATCGCATCCCGCGAGCTGTTGTAAGCGCGCCCCTGACCTTGCCAGACTGCGCCAGTGCGTTGGCCAGGCTCACCGGGCGGTGGCGACGCCGCTCGGACACTTAAACAACAAATGGAGCTACCCGCATGTTCAAAACCTTCGGCAAGACCCTGCTCGCCATGACGCTCGCCGGCGCTGTGGCCGGCGTGGCGCAGGCAGAAGACAAGGTGCTGCACGTCTACAACTGGTCTGACTACATCGCCCCGGACACGGTCGAGAAGTTCACCAAGGAAACCGGCATCAAGGTCGTCTACGACGTCTTCGACTCCAACGAGACCCTTGAAGCCAAGCTCCTGGCCGGCAAGTCCGGTTACGACATCGTGGTGCCGTCCAACAACTTCCTGGCCAAGCAGATCAAGGCCAAGGTCTACCAGCCTCTGGACAAGTCCAAGCTGCCGAACTGGAAGAACCTGGACCCGAACCTGCTGAAGACCGTCGAAGTCTCCGACCCGGGCAACCAGTACGCCTTCCCCTACATGTGGGGCTCCATCGGCATCGGCTACAACGTCGACAAGGTCAAGGCCGTGCTCGGCGACAAGGCCCCGGTGGATTCCTGGGACCTGCTGTTCAAGCCCGAGAACATCGAAAAGCTGAAGTCCTGCGGTGTCTCCTTCCTCGACTCGCCGACCGAAATCCTGCCGATCGCCCTGCACTACCTGGGCTACAGCCCGGTCAGCCAGGACCCCAAGCAGCTCAAGGAAGCCGAGGCGCTGTTCCTCAAGATCCGTCCGCACGTGACCTACTTCCACTCCTCCAAGTACATCTCCGACCTGGCCAACGGCAACCTCTGCGTGGCCGTGGGCTACTCGGGTGACGTGTACCAGGCCAAGTCCCGCGCCGAAGAGGCCAAGGCTGGCGTGAAGGTCGCCTACAACATTCCGAAGGAAGGTGCCGGCACCTTCTTCGACATGGTCGCGATCCCCGCCGACGCCGCCAACCCCGACGCCGCCTACGCCTTCATGAACTTCCTGATGAAGCCGGAAGTGATGGCCGAGATCACCAACTTCGTGCAGTTCCCGAACGGTAACGCCGCCGCCACCCCGCTGGTGGACGAGGCGATCCGCACCGACCCGGGCATCTACCCGAGCAAGGAGACCATGGCCAAGCTCTACGCCTTCCCGGACCTGCCGGCCAAGGTGCAGCGCGCAATGACCCGTACCTGGACCACCATCAAGTCGGGCAAGTAAGCCGTCCCTCACCCTCCGGCGCTGCGCCGGAGGGTGAACCACCCCGAGAGGACCTCCTCATGCGCAATCGCCCCTGGCTGTTAGGGTTGCTGGCCAGCTTCCTCGCCGTGTCCATGACACAGGCCGAGGAGCGTGTCGTGCATGTGTACAACTGGTCCGACTACATCGCCCCGGACACCCTGGAGAACTTCCAGAAGGAAACCGGGATCAAGGTGGTCTACGACGTCTTCGACTCCAACGAAACCCTCGATGGCAAGCTCGCCACCGGGCAATCCGGCTACGACCTGGTGGTCCCCACCAACCACTTCCTGGCCAAGCAGATCAAGGCCGGCACCTACCAGAAGCTGGACAAGTCCAAGCTGCCGAACCTCTCCCACCTGGACCCTGCCGTGCTGAAGAACCTCGCCGGCGGCGATCCGGGCAACGAATACTCCGTGCCCTACATGTGGGGCACCAACGGCATCGGCCTCAACGCCACCAAGGTGCGCGCCATCCTCGGCGCCGATGCCAAGCTCGATTCCTGGTCCCTGCTCTTCGACCCCGCCGTGGTCAGGCAGCTCACCCAGTGCGGCGTGGCCCTGATCGATTCCGGCGACGAAGTCATGCCGCAGATGATCAACTACCTCGGCGGCTCGCCCCACACCCACGAGCGTGCCGACTACGACAAGGCCACCGCCCAGTTGCTCAAGGTGCGCCCGTACATCACCTACTTCCATTCCTCCAAGTCCATCGGCGACCTCGCCAACGGCGACATCTGCATCGCCTTCGGCTACTCCGGCGACATGCTCCAGGCCGCCAGCCGCGCCAGGGAAGCCGGGCGCACGGACGACATCATCTACGTCATCCCCAGGGAAGGCACCGCCATGTGGGCGGACATGCTGGCCATCCCCCGCGACGCCAGGCACGTTGAAGAGGCACATGCCTTCATCAACTACCTGATGCGTCCGGATGTGATCGCCAAGATCAGCGACTACGTTTCCTATGCCAACGCCAACAAGGATGCGACCGCGCTGGTCGATGCCAGCGTGCGCGAGAACCCCGGTGTCTATCCCTCGCCGGAAGTGATGGCCAAGCTCTACGTGGCCCGGGAGCGCCCGCGCGATGTCCAGCGCTGGCTGACCCGTGACTGGACCCGGATAAAAAGCGGTCGTTGAGACGACAACCCGATAAGAAACTCCGCAGCGCGCCCCGGTGCGCCAGCGGCCCGGCCTATCAAGAGGATTAAAGTGTGCGAGTTTCCTTCTGCAAAACCCTGATCACCGCCGCCGTGCTGACCCTGGCTTCACAGGCCCAGGCCGAGCAGACGGTGCACATCTACAACTGGTCCGACTACATCGGCGAGACCACCCTGGCCGACTTCCAGAAGGAAACCGGCATCAAGCCCGTCTACGACGTCTTCGACTCCAACGAAACCCTCGAAGGCAAGCTCCTGGCCGGCCGCACCGGCTATGACGTGGTGGTCCCCTCCAACCACTTCCTCGGCAAGCAGATCAAGGCCGGCGCCTTCCAGAAGCTGGACCGCAGCCAGCTGAAGAACTGGGGCAACCTCGACCCCGTCCTGCTCCAGCGCCTGGAAGCCAACGACCCCGGCAACCAGTACGCCGTCCCCTACCTCTGGGGCACCAACGGCATCGGCTACAACGCCGAGAAGGTCAAGGCCGTGCTCGGCGTCGACAAGATCGACTCCTGGTCAGTGATCTTCGAACCCGAGAACATCAAGAAGCTCAGCCAGTGCGGCGTGGCCTTCCTCGACTCGGCCGACGAAATGATTCCGGCCATGCTCAATTACCTGGGCCTGGACCCCAACAGCAAGAACCCGGACGACTACAAGAAAGCCGAGGCCAAGCTGATGGAGGTACGCCCCTACATCACCTATTTCCACTCCTCCAAGTACATCGGTGACCTGGCCAACGGCGACATCTGCGTCGCGGCGGGCTTCTCCGGCGATATCTTCCAGGCCGCCGCGCGCGCCGAGGAAGCCGGCAAGGGCGTGGAAATCGCCTACGCGATCCCCAAGGAGGGCGGCAACCTGTGGTTCGACATGGTCGCCGTGCCGGCCGATGCCGCCAACGCCAAGGAAGCCCACGCCTTCATCGACTACCTGCTGCGCCCCGAAGTCATCGCCAAGGTCAGCGACTACGTGGGCTATGCCAACCCGAACACCAAGTCGGGCGAATTCATGAATCAGGACGTGCGGAACGACGAGTCCGTGTACCCGCCACAAGCGGTGCTGGACAAGCTGTATGTCTCGGAGGAACTGCCTCCGAAGGTGCAACGGCTGATGACCCGGAGCTGGACCAAGGTCAAGTCGGGCAAGTGATCGGGGGCGAGCCGCGCGGGCAGGGCTCGCGCAGCTTGCGCCAGAGCGGGCGACGAGCGGACCAGGACGCGTGTCTCGCGCCTAACGAGCGATACTCAACGCAACCGGCCATAATGGCCGGCTAGCAAGAATTGGGAGTGTGGTAATGGCAATAGCCTCCGGTGCCTACAAGAAAGCCCTCGAGGGCAACCAGCAGCCCAAAGAGGTGCTGGTCAAGATCGACCGGGTGACCAAGCAGTTCGACGAGACCCTTGCGGTGGACGACGTCTCGCTGACCATCAACAAGGGCGAGATCTTCGCCCTGCTGGGTGGCTCGGGCTCGGGCAAGTCGACCCTGCTGCGCATGCTGGCGGGTTTCGAGCGTCCGACCGAGGGTCGCATCTTCCTCGACGGCGTCGACATCACCGACATGCCGCCCTACGAGCGGCCGATCAACATGATGTTCCAGTCCTATGCGCTCTTCCCGCATATGACTGTTGCGCAGAACATCGCCTTCGGACTCAAACAAGACCGTCTGCCCGCCGCCGAGATCGACGAGCGCGTCACCGAGATGCTCAAGCTCGTGCAGATGACCCAGTACGCCAAGCGCAAGCCGCACCAGCTCTCCGGTGGCCAGCGCCAGCGCGTGGCCCTGGCCCGCTCGCTGGCCAAGCGCCCCAAGCTGCTGCTGCTCGACGAGCCCATGGGCGCCCTGGACAAGAAGCTGCGTTCGCAGATGCAGCTGGAGCTGGTTGAGATCATCGAGCGCGTCGGCGTGACCTGCGTCATGGTGACCCACGACCAGGAAGAGGCCATGACCATGGCCCAGCGCATCGCCATCATGCACCTGGGCTGCATCGAGCAGATCGGCAGCCCGGTGGACATCTACGAGACCCCCATCAGCCGCCTGGTGTGCGAATTCATCGGCAACGTCAACCTGTTCGACGGCGAAGTGGTGGAAGACCTTGAGGCCCACGCCCTGATCGCCTGCCCCGAACTGGAGCGGCCGATCTACGTCGGCCACGGCGTGACCACCTCGGTGCAGGACAAGCGCATCACCTACGCCCTGCGCCCCGAGAAGCTGCTGGTCACCACCGAGCAGCCCACCTGCGAGTACAACTGGTCGCGCGGCAAGATCCACGACATCGCCTACCTCGGTGGGCACTCGGTGTTCTACGTCAAGCTGCCCGGCGGCTCCATCGTCCAGTCCTTCGTCGCCAACGCCGAGCGTCGCGGCGCGCGTCCGACCTGGGACGATGAAGTCTTCGTGTGGTGGGAGGACGACAGCGGGGTGGTGCTGCGCTCATGAAAATATCCAGCATAAAGAAGCGCCTGCCCACGGGCCGGCACGCGGTGATCGGGATTCCATTCGTCTGGCTGTTCCTGTTCTTCCTGCTGCCCTTCGCCATCGTGCTGAAGATCAGCTTCGCGGAAGCGGACGTGGCGATCCCGCCCTACACCGAGATCTACACCTGGGTCGACAACCAGCTGCAGATCGCCCTCAACCTCGGCAACTACTTCATGCTGAGCGAGGACGAACTCTACCTGGCCGCCTACCTGGGCTCCCTGAAGATGGCCTTCTTCAGCACCCTGCTGTGCCTCCTGATCGGCTATCCGATGGCCTACGCCATCGCCCGTGCCGGCAAGGAAGCCCAGACCGTGCTGCTGCTGCTGATCATGATGCCGACCTGGACCGCCATCCTGATCCGCGTCTACGCCTGGATGGGCATCCTCAGCAACAACGGCCTGCTCAACGGCTTCCTCATGGGCATCGGCCTGATCAGCGAGCCGCTGCAGATCCTCAACACCAACACCGCGGTCTACATCGGCGTGGTCTATTCCTACCTGCCGTTCATGATCCTGCCGCTGTACGCCAACCTGGTGAAGCACGACCAGAGCCTGCTGGAAGCCGCCTCGGACCTCGGTTCGAGCAACTTCAACAGCTTCTGGAAGATCACCGTGCCGCTGTCCAAGAACGGCATCATCGCCGGCAGCATGCTGGTGTTCATCCCGGTGGTGGGCGAGTTCGTGATCCCCGAACTGCTCGGCGGCCCGGAGACTCTGATGATCGGCAAGGTGCTGTGGCAGGAGTTCTTCAACAACCGCGACTGGCCGGTGGCGTCCGCGCTGGCAGTGGTGATGCTGGCGATCCTCATCGTCCCGATCATCCTGTTCAACCGTAACCAAGCCAAGGAACTGGAGGGCAAGGTATGAAGCGCTTCAGTTTCTCCAACGTGATGCTCTGGGTCGGCCTGCTGTTCATCTACCTGCCGATGCTGATCCTGGTGATCTACTCGTTCAACGCCTCCAAGCTGGTCACGGTCTGGGGCGGCTGGTCGGTGAAGTGGTACGTCGGCCTGCTGGACAACTCCCAGCTGATGAACTCGGTGATGCGCTCCCTGGAGATCGCCTGCTACACCGCCATCGCGGCGGTGGCGCTGGGCACCCTGGCGGCCTTCGTCCTGACCCGCATCCCGCGCTTCCGTGGCCGCACCCTGTTCGGCGGCCTGGTCACCGCGCCGCTGGTCATGCCCGAGGTCATCACCGGTCTGTCGCTGCTGCTGCTGTTCGTGGCCATGGCGCAACTGATCGGCTGGCCCCAGGAACGTGGCATCGTCACCATCTGGATCGCCCACACCACCTTCTGCTCGGCCTACGTGGCCATCGTGGTGTCGGCGCGCCTGCGCGAACTGGACCTGTCCATCGAGGAGGCCGCCATGGACCTCGGGGCGCGTCCGTGGAAGGTGTTCATCCTGATCACCATCCCGATGATCGCGCCGTCGCTGGCGGCGGGCGGCATGATGTCCTTCGCCCTGTCCCTGGACGACCTGGTGCTGGCGAGCTTCGTTTCCGGCCCCGGCTCCACCACCCTGCCGATGGAGGTCTTCTCCGCCGTGCGCCTGGGCGTGAAACCGGAGATCAACGCCGTGGCCAGCCTGATCCTGCTGACCGTGTCGCTGTTCACCTTCTTCGCCTGGTACTTCAGCCGCCAGGCCGAAGAGCGTCGCAAGCGCGCCATCCAGGAAGCCATGGAATCCATGGCCGCCGAAGCCGCGTCCAGCAACAAGCGCCGCGCCGCCAGCCAACCGGCCTGAGCCTCGCGGTAACGGAAAAGGCCACCCTCGGGTGGCCTTTTCATTGCCGTTCGCCGCGCCCGCCGTAGCCCGGGCTTCAGCCCGGGAAACCACCGGCACGGGCTAGACCGCCGCCAGCGCGACATCCTCCCGCGCATTCGCCTCGGCCGCTCCACCCTGCAGGATCATCTGCGCCGCCTTCTCGCCGATCATGATGCACGGCGCATTGGTGTTGCCGCTGACCAGGGTCGGCATGATCGAGGCATCGGCCACGCGCAGGCCCTTCACCCCGCGCACCCGCAGCTGCGGGTCCACCACGCTCATGGCGTCCACGCCCATCTTGCAGGTGCCCACCGGGTGGAACACCGTGGCCGCGTGCTCGCGCACATAGGCCAGCAACTGCTCGTCGCTCTGCACCTCGGCGCCGGGCAGCATCTCCTGGCCACGCAGGCCGTCGAAGGCGGAGCCGGCGAGGATGCGCCGCGCCAGGCGGATGCCCTCCACCAGCACCCGGGCGTCCTCTGGGTCGGCGAGGAAGTTGTAGTCGATCTCGATCGCCCCCCGCGCCTTCACCCGCAGCTCGCCGATGCTGCCGGGGCGCAGCACGCAGGTGTGCACCGCGTAGCCATGGCCCCACTCGAACAGGCGCCCGCGATGGCTGCGGTAGCCCGGCACGAAGTGGAACTGCACATCCGGCAGCGCGCCGGCCAGGGGCGTGCGGGCGAAACCGCCGGCCTCCACGTAGTTGGTGGTCAGCCAGCCCT
Organism: Pseudomonas sp. 57B-090624; assembly: GCF_003234055.1. Classification (NCBI taxonomy): domain Bacteria; kingdom Pseudomonadati; phylum Pseudomonadota; class Gammaproteobacteria; order Pseudomonadales; family Pseudomonadaceae; genus Pseudomonas; species Pseudomonas sp. 57B-090624. The sequence goes on along the minus strand of NZ_QKRU01000067.1, from coordinate 13,857 downwards.
TCCGCTGCGCCAGGTACTTGAAGGGTGACAGCAGCACGCTGGGCAGCGAGCCCCAGGAGAAGCCCAGGGTCAGCGGGCTCGGCGAGCGCACGGTGACCAGGCCGTCGAGGTGGTCCTGCAGGTTCTTGCCGACGCCGGGCAGGTCGTGACGCACCTCGATGCCGGCCGCCTCCAGCTCCGCCCGGGGGCCGATGCCGGACGCCAGGAGCACCTGCGGCGAGCCGATGGCGCCGGCGGCGAGTATCACCTCGCGCGTGCACTCCAGGCGCAGTTCCGCGCCGTCACGTTCGATCGATACGCCCTTGGCGGCACCGTCCTCCAGCAGCAGCGACAGCACCTTGCAGCCGGTCAGCACCTGCAGGTTCGGCCGCTGGCGCACCGGCGCGACGAAGGCGCGGTAGCTGGACAGCCGCCGCGCGTCCTTCTGCGTCAGGTTGTAGATGCCCACGCCTTCCAGCTGGCCGCCGTTGAAGTCGTCGTTGCGTTTCAGGCCGATGGCCTCGGCGGCCTTGATGAACAGGTGCGACAGCGGGTTGGGGTCGCGGGCGCGGTCCACCGCGAGCTCGCCCCGGGTGCCGTGGTAGGCCAGGTCCTGGCCCAGGCGGTTGCCCTCGGACTGCCTGAACAGCGGCAGCACTTCGCGCCAGCTCCAGCCGTCGCAGCCGAGTTCGGCCCAGCGGTCGTAGTCGGAGGCGTCGCCCCGGATGTAGATCATCGAGTTCATCGAGCTGGAGCCGCCCAGCGCCTTGCCCCGTGGGCAGTGCAGCTGGCGGCCGTTGAGGCGTGGCTGGGGCGCGGAGAAGAAGTTCCAGCTGAAGCGCCGGCTCTTGTACAGGGTGATGGTGCCGGCCGGCGTCTGCACGCGCGGGCTGGCGTCGCTGCCGCCGGCCTCGATCAGGCAGACGCGCACGCCGGGGTCGGCGCTGAGGCGGTTGGCCAGGACGCAGCCGGCCGATCCGGCGCCGACCACCAGGTAGTCGTAACGCTGGGGGGATGGAGTCGAAGCGGGCATGGGGCCCTCCTTGCAATGGTGCCGGGGCGGGCGCGCCGCCCCCGGGCGGTCAGTGCATCTCGTCGAGGTCGTCGTGGAGCAGGCCGAGGATCTCGCGCTTCATCTCGATGAAGGTGCGGTCCATCACCATGTCCAGCTCGCGCGGGCGGGGGATGGGCACGTCGAGCTCGCGCTTGATGTGGCCGGGGCGGGCGCCCATGACGTAGATGCGGTCGCCCAGCAGGATGGCCTCGTCGATGTCGTGGGTGACGAACACCACGGTCTTCTTGCTGTGCTCCCACACCCGCAGCAACAGCTTCTGCATCTGCATGCGGGTCTGGCTGTCGAGGGCGCCGAAGGGCTCGTCCATCAGCAGGATCTGCGGGTCGTTGGCCAGCGCGCGGGCGATGGCCACGCGCTGCATCATGCCGCCGGAAAGCTGCTTGGGGTAATGCCCGGCGAAGCTCGCCAGGCCCACCTCGGCCAGGTAGAAATCGACGATCTCCTGGCGCTCGCCCCTGGGCATGCCCTTGCGCTTGAGGCCGAACTCGATGTTCTCGCGCACGTTGAGCCAGGGGAACAGGGTGTAGCCCTGGAACACCATGCCGCGATCGGCACCCGGCCCCTCGACGCGCTTGCCGCCGACATGGATCGCCCCCGACGTGGGTTCGGCCAGGCCGGCGGTGAGGTACAGCAGGCTCGACTTGCCGCAGCCGGAGGGGCCCACGAGTACGGCGAACTGCTGGTCCGGCACGCTCAGGGAGACGTTCTCCAGCGCGGCGAAGGTCGTGCCGCCCGGGCTCTGGTAGCGCAGGCAGACGTTCTCCACCCGCAGGCGTTCAGTGGGGGTTGCGGCCGCAGCGGGGGCGGCCATGGCTTGATCGTGCATGGCTGCTACTGCGCCCATGAGGCCACCTTCAGTCGGAGGAGTCGGAACAGTTGATCGGTCACCAGCCCGAGCAGGCCGATGATGGCGATGGCGAGGAAGATCACGTCCACCTGGAAGCCGCGCATGGCCTTCAGGCTGATGTAGCCCAGGCCGCTGCTGGCGGCCACCAGCTCGGCCACCACCAGGTAGGTCCAGGCCCAGCCCATGGTCACCCGCAGGGTGTCCAGCACCCCGGGCAGGGAAGCCGGGCCGAGCACGTGGAGCACTACGTCGCGGCGGCTCGAACCCAGGGTGTAGGAGGCGTTGATCAGGTCCCGCGAGACACCCTTGGAAACGTCCGCGATCATCACCAGCTGCTGGAAGAACACGCCGAAGATGATCACCGTCACCCGTTGCTCCAGGCCGATGCCGATCCACAGGATGAACAGCGGCACGAAGGAGGTCACCGGCAGGTAGCGGACGAAGTTCACCAGCGGTTCGAGGAAGGCCTGGACGATGCGGAAGCTGCCCATCAGCAGCCCCAGCGGCACCGCCACCAGGGACGACACCGCGAAGCCGATGAGCACCACCTCGACACTCGCCAGCACGTGCTTGCCGAGGGTGCCGTCGCCGGCCAGCCGCGCGGCCGCCTCCAGCACCGCGCCCGGGGTGGGCAGGAACATCGCCGGCACCACGCCGCCGTAGGAAAGCCCGGCCCAGAGGCCGAGCACCAGCAGCCAGCCAAGGCTGCCCGCTGCGAGTATCAGCTTCGCCGGCAGCTCGACCTTGGGGGTCAGGCAGCGGTTCAGCCAGGAGTGTCGAGAGGCCATGGTCTTCCCCTTACTGGCTGATGAAGCGGGTGTCGACGAGGTCGTCGTAGCTGACCTCGTAGCGCTTGCCCTGCAGGGCGCTCCAGGTCTCGTTGGCCAGGCGGATCACGCCCTTGATGTCGCCGGGCTTGCCGGGTACGCCGAGCAGCTTCTCGCTCATGGCCTGGTCGTAGAAGCGCACGCCCTTGGCCGCGTTGGCCAGCTCCACCGGGTCGGCCAGGTAGCCGCCGACGCCCTTGGCCATGATCTCGTGGGCCTTCTCGGGGTTGTCCCGGGTGAACTGCACCGCCTTGTACAGGCCCTTGACCAGCGCCTTCACGTCCTCGGGCTGCTTGTCGATCACATCGCAGGACAGCGCCACCACGTCGACGATCACACCGGGGGTCTTGCTGCTGTCGATGAGCACCTTGCCTTCGCCCTTCTGGCGCACCAGCGACAGGTGCGGCTCCCAGGTCACGGCGGCGGGCACGCGCCCGGCGATGAAGGCGGTGGCAGCGTCGTCGGCCGTCATGTTCTGGATGTCCAGGTCGGCCATGGTCATGCCGTTGTGCTTGAGCAGGTAGGACAGCCAGAACTGCGAGACCGAGCCCTCGTTCACCGCCACCGACTGGCCCTTGAGGTCCTTCAGGCTGGAGACCTCCTTGCCCACCAGCACGCCGTCGCCGCCGTAGCTCTCGTCCAGCGCGGCGACCGCCTTGAAGCAGAAGTCACTGGAGCGGTACTTGAGGATCTCGTCGATGGTCGAGGCCGAGCCGGAGAGCTTCCCGGAAGCCTGGGCGGCCATGTACATCGAGGCTTCCTCGATGGTGGTCAGCTCGACATCCAGGCCCTGCTCCTTGAAGTAGCCCAGGTCGCGGGCCAGGTACAGCGTGCCGTAGCCGACCCAGGTGGTGTGGCCGATGGACAGGGTGCCCGCCTGCGCGCCGGCGGCGGAGAACGCCAGCGCGGTGCAGGTCAGGGGAAGGGTGAAGCGACGAAGCAAGGACTGGATCATTGGAACACTCCCGCATTAGTTGTTGGAATTGCTGGGCAGTACCGGCCAGGGGCCAAATTCGTTCCGCGCCCCGGCCTGCGTGGGCCTGGGGTCCTGTTCTGCTGCGGCCCCTTCCATGGGCCATGGGTCGTTGGGTGCGTCTGATGCGGCGCATCGCCGTGGAGCGGGACCGGGTCATCGCGGCGCCGGCCCCTCTTGGCCGCCACCTGCGCGCTGTTCTCCGCTTCGTAGGGTGGGCTTCAGCCCACCGTTTCCTCCTGCACCGTGGCCTGGAGGCGGCCCCGGTTTATCTAGCCGTTGGGAAGGACGGGGCACGGCTGTGGCCCCGTCGCGGGTCAATGCATCGCTGGTGGGCTGAAGCCCACCCTACGGTGCTGAAGCGGAGCGCCGCCCGGCCCACCCTACGGTGCCGTCATTCCCGCGAACGCGGGAACCCACTAGGCAGCGGGCAAAGCCCCCGCTTCGATCTCCTGGGCCGTGCGTTCCACCGCGCGGCGGGTCTTGTCCACCAGCTCATCCAGCTCGGCACGGGTGGCCACCAGGGCGGGCGCCATGATCATCCGGCCCAGGGTGGAGCGGATGATCACGCCCTCCTCGAAACCGAGGGTGCGGCAGCGCCAGGCGATGTCGTTCTCGTTGTCGAAGCGCTTGCGCGTGGCCTTGTCCTCGACGAACTGCAGCGCCGCCACCAGGCCGGTGCCCTGCACCTCGCCGATCAGCGGGTGATCGGCGAAGACCTCGCGCAGGCACTGCTGCAGGTAGGGGCCGGTGTCGTTCTTCACCTGGGCGACCACGCCCTCGTCGCGCAGCGCCTTGAGGTTGGCGATGGCCACGGCGGCGGCCACCGGGTGCCCGGAGTAGGTCAGGCCGTGGGCGAACACGCCGCCCTGTTCCACCAGCACCTCGGCGATGCGCTTGCCCAGCACCAGGCCGCCCATGGGCACGTAGCCGGAGGTCAGGCCCTTGGCGATGGACAGGGTGTCGGGCTGGAAGCCGAAGTGCTGGTGGGCGAACCATTCGCCGGTGCGGCCGAAGCCACCGATCACCTCGTCCGCGCACAGCAGCACGTCGTACTGGCGGCAGATGCGCTGGATCTCCGGCCAGTAGCTCTCCGGCGGGAAGATCATCCCGCCCGCGCCCTGGAAGGGCTCGGCGATGAAGCCGGCGACGTTCTCGGCACCCAGTTCGAGGATCTTCTCCTCCAGCTGGCGGGCGCAGCGCAGGCCGAACTCGGCCGGCGTCAGGTCGCCGCCCTGGGCGAACCAGTAGGGCTCGTCGATGTGGGCGACATCGGGGATCAGCCCGCCCATCTCGTGCATGAACTTCATCCCGCCCAGGGCGGTGGCCGCCAGGGTGGAGCCGTGGTAGCCGTTCCAGCGGCCGATCATCACCTTCTTCTGCGGCTGGCCGAGGATCTGCCAGTAGCGGCGCACGGTGCGGATCAGCACCTCGTTGGCCTCGGAGCCGGAGTTGGTGTAGATCGCGTGGCTGTAGTGGCCGGGCAGCAGGCTGAAGAGCAGCTCGGAGAGCTCCACCACCGCCGGGTGGGTGGTGTGGAAGAACATGTTGTAGTACGGCAGCTGCTCCAGCTGGCGGGCGGCGGCGGCGGCCAGGTCCTTGCGGCCGTAGCCCAGGTTGGTGCACCACAGGCCGGACATGCCGTCGAGGTAGCGCTTGCCGTCGTTGTCCCACAGGTACAGGCCCTCGCCCCGGGTGATCACGCGCGGGCCCTCGGCATTCAGCGCCTTCTGGTCGAGGAAGGCATGGATGTGGTGCGCGGCATCGGCTGCCTGGTAGTCCTCGGTACTGCGCTGCGGGGTGATGGGAGCGTTCATGGTCTTCTCCTGCTCGTCAAAGCGGTTCGGGGGAAAGGGCGGCGCGGGTGATCGGCGCCGGCTCGGAAGGGGTCAGTGGCTCGGGCACGAACAGCGGCTTGCGCATCACCAGCCTGATCCAGGCCACGGCGATCACCGAGATCAGGCCGAGCACCACGCCGGCGGTGCCGAAGATCTTCGCGGTCATCTCCGGGGTCGGCGAGACGTGGTAGATGGCAAAGAGCATGCCGGCGATGCCGAGTACCTGGGGCCAGGGGTAGAAGGGCGAACGGAACGGCCGGGCCAGCTGCGGGTAGCGGCGGCGCAGGGCGATCACATCGATGTGCACGATGATGTAGGCCAGCAGCCAGGCCAGCGCGGCGGCCAGCAGCAACAGGCTGATGGAGTCCGGGTCCTGGCCCAGCAGCAGGATCGGCAGGCCGGTGATGGCGGCGATGAACAGCACCGCCACCCAGGGCGTGCGGGTGCGCTGGCTGAGGCGCTTGAACTGCGGGAAGGCCTGGCCGTTCTGGGCCATGCCGTAGAGCATGCGCGGCAGGGCGGCGAGGGAGGAGTTGACCGTGCTGCAGGTGGCGGTCACCGCGGCGGCCACCAGGAACAGCTTGCCGGCCTCGCCGAATACCGTGGTGGCGAAGAGGAAGTGTGGCAGCGGGTCGGCGGCCAGTTGTTCGCGGGGGATGCACAGCAGCGCGCCGAGGCAGTAGAGGACGATGATGCCGAAGATCAGGGTCAGGCCGATGATCATCGAACGCGGGATATTGCGTTCCGGGCGGCGCGTCTCCTCCACCAGGGGGCAGACGAACTCGGCGCCGACGAAGCCCCAGATGGCCATGGCCGCCAGGGTCAGCGCGCCGGCTTGCAGCGGGTTCCAGCCTTGGTCCAGGGGCGTGGCCAGGGTGGCCATGTCGCTGCTCACGGCGCCCAGGCCGAGGGCCAGCAGGGTCACCACCATCACCAGGGCGAGGGCGCTCTGCAGGCGGGCGAAGACGTCGATGCCCAGCAGGTTGAAGGCGGTGAACAGGGCCAGCACGCCATAGGCCACCAGCATGGGCGGCAGCGCGCCGGGGTAGACCTTGCCGATGATCAGGTCCAGGAGCAGCAGCTCGGCGGAGAGCGCGAACATCGCCACCACCATGTAGCCGGAGAAGGTGGCGAGGATGGCCGGGAAGTGGCCGATGGCGACTTCGGTGTAGCTGCACAGGCTGCCGGCGCGGGGGATCATCAGCGCCAGCTCGGAAAACGACAGGGCATAGGTCAGCGCCAGCAGGTAGGCGATGCCCAGGGGAATCATGAAGCCCAGCCCGGCCAGGCCGGCGCCCTGCAGCATCAGCACCATCACACCCTGTGACACCACCAGGCCGACGGCGACCGCCACCAGCGGGCCCAGCCCGAGAACGCGGCGCAGGCCGCCCGATGGCCCCGTGGCAGGGATGGAAACACTCGCACTCATGACGCTCTCCCGATCTTCTTGTTATCCGCCTGCGGCTCAGGGGCCGCCGGCTGGTGTGACGGGTGCACCCGTCGTTCGGCCCCGCCCGCGCAGGGTTTGCCCGGCGCGGACGGCGCCATGGCTCAGCGCGCCGCCCAGGCGTTGAAGCGTTCCTCCAGCTCCTCGCCGTGGTTGACCCAGAATTCCGCGTCCACCAGTTGCGCCTCGGCCAGATTCGCCGGCGCGGTGGGCAGTTGCGCCTGGGTGGCCGCCGGCAGCTGCGCCAGGGCGTCCGGGCGCACCGGCCCGTAGGGAATCTGGCTGGAGAACTGCTTCTGGGTCTCCGCCTGGCTGGCGAAGGCGATGAAACGCTCGGCCAGGGCCTTGTTCGGGCTGCCGCGGACGATGGCCCAGTGGTCCGGGTCGTAGAGGTTGCCGTTCCACACGATGGCGAGCTTGGAGCCCTCCTTCTGCGCGGCGGCGATGCGGCCGTTGTAGGCGGCGGACATCACCACGTCGCCGGCCGCCAGCCATTGCGGCGGCTGGGCGCCGGCCTCCCACCACTGGATGTGCGGCTTGATCTGGTCGAGCTTGGCGAAGGCGCGGGTCACGCCTTCCGGGGTCGCCAGCACGCTGTACAGGTCCTCGCGCTTCACCCCGTCGGCCAGCAGCGCCGCTTCCAGGGTGTACTTGGCGCCCTTGCGCAGGCCGCGCTTGCCGGGGAAGCGCTTAAGGTCCCAGAAGTCGGCCCAGGAGGTGGGCGCCGACGCCAGCTTGCCGGCGTTGTAGGCCAGCACCATGGACCACACGTAGCTGGCCACGCCGCACTCGCTGAGGGTGCCGGGCATGAAGCTCGCGGCATCGCCGAGCAGGGCCGGGTCGATGGGCTCGAACAGGCCTTCCTCGCAACCGCGCAGCAGTTCGGGGCTCTCCACTTCCACCACGTCCCAGCTGACCTGGCCGATGTCGACCATGGCCTTCACCTTCGACAGCTCGCCGTTGTATTCGCCGGCCACCACCTGGGCCGCGCCGCTCCGCTCGAAGGGGCGGAAATAGGCCGCGTCCTGGGCGGCCTTGGTGGCGCCACCGAAGGAGATCACGGTGAGCTTCGCGGGCTGGGCCTGGGCGATGCCGAGGGTGGTGAGCAGGGCGAGCCCGAAGGCCGTGGACAGGGTGGGACGCAAGGATCTGGACATGAGAACTCCCTCACTACTTTTTCAGTCGTGTTCAGTTGTCGAGGCAGTTGTGGCCCTGGGGCCGGGGCTCCGCGCGTGCACGGGCGCGGATGCTTTTCTTGTCATGGCGGCCGCACGGCGAGGCGCGGCCGGGTCGTCGTCGCGACCTCAGCGCAGCTGGAACCAGGTGGTCTTCAGCTGGCTGTACTTGTCGAAGGAATGCAGCGAGAGGTCGCGCCCGAAGCCCGATTGCCGGCCACCGCCGAAGGGCACGGTGACGTCCAGCGCGTCCACGGTGTTCACCGACACGGTGCCCGCCTTGAGCGCGCGGGCGACGCGGTGGGCGCGGTGCAGGTCGTCGCTCCACAGCGAGGCGGCCAGGCCGTAGACGCTGTCGTTGGCGAGGCGGATGGCTTCCTCCTCGGTGTCGAAGGCGCTGATGGCCAGCACCGGGCCGAAGACCTCCTCGCGGGCCAGGGTCATGTCGCCGCGCACATCGGCGAAGACGGTGGGCTCGACGAAGTTGCTCGAGCCGTTGAAGGTCAGGCGCCGGCCACCGGCCAGCAGGCGTGCGCCCTCGCCCTGGGCGCCTTCGATGAAGCCCATGACGCGGCCGGTCTGCGCGGCGTCGACGATGGCGCCGGCGCGGCTGGCGGGATCCAGCGGGTCGCCGGGCATCCAGTCGCGGGCCTTGGCCAGCAGGCGCTCGATGAATTCGTCCTGGATGGAGCGCTGCACGTAGAGGCGCGAGTTGGCCGAGCACACCTCGCCCTGGTTGAAGAAGATGCCGAAGGCGGCCTTCTCGGCGGCCAGATCGAGGTCGCGGCAATCCTCGAACACCAGGTTCGGGCTCTTGCCGCCGCACTCCAGCCACACCTGCTTGAGGTTGGACTGGGCCGAATAGCCCATGAAGTACTTGCCCACCTGGGTGGAACCGGTGAACACCAGGCAGTCCACGTCCGGGTGCAGGCCGAGTGCCTTGCCGGCGCTTTCGCCCAGGCCCGGCACCACGTTGAGCACGCCCTCGGGGATGCCGGCCTCCAGGGCCAGCTCGCCCAGGCGCAGGGCGGAGAAGGGCGACTGCTCGGCGGGCTTGAGCACCACGCTGTTGCCGGCGGCCAGGGCCGGGGCCAGCTTCCAGGCGGCCATGTCGAGGGGGAAGTTCCAGGGCACCACGGCGGCGACCACGCCCAGCGCTTCGCGGGTGATGGTGGCCAGGCTGCCGGGGGCGGTGGGCGCCACCTGGTCGTAGAGCTTGTCCAGCGCCTCGCCGTACCAGGCGAAGACGTTGGCGGCGCCGGGCACATCGATGTTGTAGGCATCCATCACCGGCTTGCCCATGTCGAGGGAGTCCAGCAGGGCCAGCTCCTCGCGGTGGGCCAGCATCAGCTCGGCGAGGCGCAGCAGCACCTTCTTGCGCTCCACCGGCGCCATGCGTGCCCAGGGGCCCTGGTCGAAGGCGCGGCGCGCGCTGCGCACGGCGAGGTCCACCTCGGCCTCGCCGCAGGCGGCGACGCGGGCCAGCAACTGGTTGGTGGCGGGGTTGATGGAATCGAAGGTGGCGCCGGATGCGGCACTGACCTGGCGGCCGCCGATGAGGGCCTTGTCGATGAATGCCTGCCGAGCAGCTCGCTGCTGCCAAAAGCCGAGATCGAACACGCTGCACTCCCACTCGACCGTCTTCGCGGTCTGGTTGTTATTCGTGACTGGGACTGATGGTGCGACAGAGTTCGGCTTAGGAAAATTATTAAAAATATGCTCGGTGGATAAGAAAAAGCTCGGTAGCGGAAGCACGCGCGCAGCGCCCTCCCGCCCTTGGCTCCAGCCTGGGGCGGCGGGCCTGCAGGGTGCGCCATCGGGGTGCGAAAACACCGGAAAAAAGGGGGCCTGGAGGGGCGTTGGCGGCTGCTCCAACGATATTCGCCCGGCGCATCATCACGTGGTGCGCATGGGCTTTCGTAGGGTGGGTTGAGCGGAGCGAAACCCACGCGGTGGAGGTGGGCAACTCACTCGCCCGCCGCCCGGCCCACCCTACGGTCGCTGGCGGTCAGCCCGGGTTCTCCAGGTAGTCGGCCAGGCGCAGGAGCATGGCGTCGCAGGCGTGGAGCTGTTCGAGGCTGATGAATTCGTCGGGCTTGTGCCCCTGGTCCATGCTGCCGGGGCCGCAGACCACGGTGGGGATGCCGGCCTGGTCGAACAGCCCGCCCTCGGTGCCGAAGGCGACGGTGCCGAAGGCGCTGGAGCCGGCGATCCGCGCCAGCAGCCGCGCGGCGTCGCTGTCGGGTGGGGTGGCGAGGCCGGGGTAGGCGCTCAGGGGCTGCAGCTGGATGCCGGTGTCGGCCTGCACCGCCTGCATCTGCGGCAGCAGCTCGCCTTCGGCGTAGCGCTGCAGCTCGTCCGCCACCTGCTGGGCATCGAAGCCGGGCAGGGCGCGCACCTCGAAGTCGAACTCGCATTCCGCCGGGACGATGTTCAGCGCCCGGCCGCCCTTGATCAGCCCGGTCTGCACCGTGGAGAAGGGCGGGTCGAAGCGCGGGTCGTGGTGTTCGATGCGGGCCAGCCGGGTGCCGATATCGCCCAGCTTGCCGATCAGCCGCGCGGCGTACTCGATGGCATTGACGCCATGGGGGGCGTAGGCGGAATGGCAGGCGGCGCCGCGCACCTGGCAGCGCATGGCCAGCTTGCCCTTGTGGCCGAGCACCGGCTTGAGTTCGGTGGGCTCGCCGATCAGGCACAACAGCGGCTTGTGCGGGCGCTTCTCCAGCTCGGCGAGCATGCTGCGCACGCCGAGGCAGCCGACCTCCTCGTCATAGGAGAAGGCCAGGTGCACCGGCAGCTTCAACGGGCGTTCGAGCAAGCGCGGCACCGCCGCCAGCACCGAGGCGATGAAGCCCTTCATGTCGGCGGCGCCGCGCCCGTACAGGCGGCCGTCGCGCTCGCTGAGGCGGAACGGTTCCACCGTCCAGGCCTGGCCGTCCACCGGCACCACGTCGGTGTGTCCGGACAGCACCACGCCGCCCCGGTCGCGGGGACCGAGGGTGGCGAAGAGGTTGGCCTTGGTGCCTTCGGGGTTGTGGAACAGCTCGCTGTCCACGCCGAAGCCCGCGAGGTAGTCGCGGATGAAGGCGATCAGCTCCAGGTTGGAATCCCGGCTGACGGTGGCGAAGCCGATCAGCCGCTCCAGCAGGTCGCGGCTGCTCGCCTCACTCATCGCCGGGCACCCCGTAGCTGGGCGCTGCGGTGGGGTCCAGGGCGCGGGTGATGTAGTCCTGCATCTGCGGGCGGTAGGCCTGCCAGAGGCCGTCGAGGCGGCCGATGGGGTCCTCGTCGGCCCAGTCCACGCGCAGGTCGACGATGGGCCAGGTGAGGTCGTCCACCACCTTCAGCGCCGCCGAATGCACCGGGCCGGCCTCGCCACCGGCGGCCATCGCTGCGTGCATGGCCGCCAGCAGGCGTTCGGGCAGCAGCCCCGGCGCGTTTTCGAAGGCCTGCACCATGGCGTCGATCACGGCGGTGCCCGAGAGCAGGTTGCCGGCCGCCACGCACTGCTCGCCGGCCACGGCGTTGTGCAGGCCGAGGGCCTCCTTGCCGCTGAACAGCGCGGTGCGGCCCTGGCCGTCGATCACCGTCACCTGGCGGTACTGGCTCCAGCCGTTGGCGTGCAGCGCCCGGTCCAGGGCGGCGGCGGGTTCCAGGTGCTGGTGCTCCAGCAGGTCGAGGATCTGCGGGCCCAGGGCCGGCAGGGTGACGTTCTGGGTGGCCACCGCGCCGACACCGGCGCGCAGCCAGGGGCAGCGGGCGCCGACGGCGATGCTGGAGGAGCTGATGGCGATGCCCAGCTGCCCGGTTTCCGCGCAGCGGCCGATGATCGAGAAAGTCATTGTTCGCTCCTCAGCCCTTGGGCTGCCAGTCGTCCGGGATCACCGCGATCACGTCGATCTCCATCAGCCACTGGGGCTGGCCCAGGGCCGAGACCACCAGGCCGGTGGAGATGGGGAACACGCCCTTGAGCCACTTGCCCACTTCCTGGTAGACCGGTTCGCGGTAGCGCGGGTCGACCAGGTAGGTGGTGGTCTTGACGATGTGCGAGAGGTCGCTGCCGGCTTCCTCCAGCAGCTGCTTGAGGTTCTTCATGGCCTGCTCGGTCTGCGCGCGCGGGTCGCCCAGGCCCACCAGATTGCCGTCGAAGTCGGTACCGACCTGGCCGCGCACGTACACGGTATTGCCGGCGCGCACGGCCTGGCAGAGGTCGTTGTCCAGGGACTGGTTGGGGTAGGTGTCCTTGGTGTTGAACATGCGGATGCGGGTATGGGTAGGCATCAACTTACTCCCATGATGCTGGCTTTCTGGGCGGGCGAATCGGCCTGCGGGGCCCTGGGGCTGCCGTTCAGGCCGCCTTCCTGCTGGCGCTGCGAGGCGTCGCGGTAGGCGAGGTACTTGCGTTGGGTGGCGATGTGGTCGGCGATGTGCCTGGCGTCGTGCCATACGCCCCAGATGAAGGTGGAGCCACGGCGTGACAGCCAGGGCAGCCCGACGAAATACACGCCCGGTTCGCTGGAGACGCCGCGCTGGTGCTTCGGCTTGCCCTGGTCGTCGAAGGCGTTCACCTGCAGCCAGCTGAAGTCCACGGAGTAGCCGGTGGCCCAGATGATCGAGGTGACACCGGCGGCGGCCAGGTCCAGCTCGAGCAGCGGGTGGGTGATGCATTCCGGGTCCGGCCGCTTGCGGCGCGCCTCGGGCTCCTCCGGCAGGTCGAGGCCGTTGCGGGCGATGTAGGCGTCGGCGGCGTCCAGCAGCGACAGGTAGTTCTCGTCGCCCCGGGCGATGTTCCCGGCCAGGTCGTCATTGAATTTCGCCACGCCGTTCTCGAAGGATTTCGTCAGCCCCACCAGGGTGATGCCCTGGCTGGCCAGGTCGCGGAAGTCCACGGTGTGGCCGCCACGGGCGCCGCTGACGGCGATGGTGACGTGCTCGCGGCCCGGTTGTGCGGCTTCCGCGTCCCACAGGCCGAGTACGCCCAGCCACCAGCAGAAGTCGCGGTTGCGGTAGCTGCGCGGCGGGCGGTCATGGGCGCCCACCGACAGGTAGACCTTGCGCCCGGCCCGCATCAGTTCGTCGGCGATCTGTACGCCGGAGGAGCCGCCCCCGACCACCAGCACGGCGCCTGCGGGCAATTGCTGCGGGTTGTAGTAGGCGGCGGAGTGGAGCTGGTGGATGCTGCCTTGCGCCGGGGCGATGGCGGGGATCACCGGGCGCTGGAAGGGGCCGGTGGCGGAGACCACGCGGTTGGCCTGGATCACGCCGATGGAGGTCTCGACGGTGAAGCCTGGGCGATCGGGGTTGCGCACCACCTTCTTCACCTCGACGCCGGTGCGGATCGGCGCGTTGATCTGCCGGGCGTAGGCGACGAAGTAGTCCGCCACCTGCTCCTTGCCGGGGAACTCATCCGGGCCGACGTCGAATTCCATGCCCGGGAAGCGGTCGTGCCAGGCCGGGCCGTTGGCCACCAGCGAATCCCAGCGCCCGCTGCGCCAGGCTTCGGCGATGCGGCTGCGCTCCAGCACCAGGTGCGGCACGCCGAGCTTGCCCAGGTGTTCGCTCATGGCCACGCCGGCCTGTCCCGCGCCAACGACGAGCGTATCGATTTCTATGGTTTCAACGGTCATGTGTCTGTCCTTCTGCAAGGCGATTCGCGGTTGTCGGGCGGTGCTGCGGGGCGGGACGGGGGCGAGGCG
>NZ_QKRU01000066.1:0-38764 GCF_003234055.1 Pseudomonas sp. 57B-090624 | reverse complement strand
AGGTCGCTGTTGTAGCCCAGCAGGGTGGCGGGGTAGGGGTTGACCGCAGCGCTGGCCGCGCCTTCGCCGTACTGGGCGCGGATGTAGGACTTCCTGTCGAAGGCGAGGTTGATCGCCTGGCGCACGCGCACGTCGTCCAGCGGCGGGTGGCGGGTGTTGAGGGCGACGTAGGCGACCATCAGTGCATCCTGCTCAACCAGCTTCACGCCGGGCGCGCCGCGCAGGGCGGGCACGTCGGTGGGCTTGGGGTAGAGGGCCACCTGGCAGGCGCCGGCGCGCAGTTGCTGGATGCGCACGTTCGGGTCGGGGGTGATGGCCAGCAGCAGGCGCTCGCTCGGCGGCTTGCCGTTCCAGTAGTCGGGGTTGGCGAAGAAACGCACCTGGGCGTCCTTGGCGTAGCGCTGGAAGACGAAGGGCCCGGTGCCCACCGGCTGGCTGTTGAGCGCGTCGGGCGTGCCGGCGGCCAGCAGCCTGGCGGCGTATTCGGCGGAGTAGATGGAGGTGAAGCCCATGGCCAGGTCGGCGAGGAAGGGCGCCTCGGGGTGGCGCAGGACGAAGCGCACGCGGTGCTCGTCGAGCTTCTCGATGCGTTCGATCAACTGGGCGAAGGCCATGGATTCGGCATAGGGGAAGCCCCGTGGCGAGAGTTCGTGCCAGGGATGCTTGGGGTCGAGCTGGCGCTGGAAGCTCCAGAGCACGTCGTCGGCGTTGAATTCGCGGCTGGGGGTGAACCAGGGCGTGGTGTGGAACTTCACGCCGCGGCGCAGCTGGAAGTCGTAAGTGAGGCCGTCCGGGCTGATGTCCCAGCGCTCGGCGAGGCCCGGCTGCAGGCGGGTGCTGCCGGGGGCGAACTGCACCAGGCGGTCGAAGATCGTCTCGGCGGCGGCATCGCCCGTGGTGGCGGCGGTGAACTGGACGATGTCGAAGCCTTCGGGGCTGGCTTCGGTGCAGACCACCAGGGAGCTGGCGGCGTTGCAGGCAAGCGGCAGGAGCAGGGCGAGGGACGACAGGCATCGGCGCATGGTGCTTCCCTTCGGGGTGGAGGGGCGGGGCCGGGCGGCCCCGCCGATACGGCTTACTTCTCGACGCTGACGCCGTAGAAGGAGTTGAGGCCGAAGGGGCTGATGCGGAAGTCCTTCACCGCCTTGCTCATGGGCTGGTTGACGGTGGAGTGGGCGATCGGGGTGATCGGCACTTCACGCTTGAGGATCTGCTGGGCTTCTTTATAGAGGGCGGTGCGCTTGTCCTTGTCGGTGACCGCCTTGCCCTCCTTGATCAGCTTGTCGTAGCCCTTGTCGCACCAGCGCGAGTAGTTGTTGCCGCCGATGGCATCGCAGCCGTAGAGCACGCCGAGCCAGTTGTCCGGGTCCCCGTTGTCGCCGGTCCAGCCGATCAGCAGGGCGTCGTGCTCGCCGGCCTTGGCGCGCTTGTTGTACTCGCCCCACTCGTAGGAAACGATCTTGGCCTTGATGCCGATCTTGGCCCAGTCGGCCTGGAGCATTTCGGCCATCAGCTTGGCGTTGGGGTTGTAGGGGCGCTGCACGGGCATGGCCCAGAGGGTGATCTCGGTGCCTTCGGCGACACCGGCGGCCTTGAGCAGGGCCTTGGCCTTCTCGGGGTCGTAGGCGGGATCCTTGATGCTGTCGTCGTAGGACCACTGGGTTGGCGGCATGCCGTTGGTGGCGAGCTGGCCGGAGCCCTGGTAGACGGCCTTGATGATGGCCGGCTTGTTCACCGCCATGTCCAGCGCCTGGCGCACTTCGAGCTTGTCGAAGGGTTTGTGCTCGATGTTGTAGGCGATGTAGCCGACGTTGAAGCCGGCCTGCTGGGGCACGTCGAGCTTGGGGTCCTTGCGCATGGCGTCGAGGTCGGCCGGGCGCGGGTAGGCGGTGATCTGGCATTCACCGGCCTTGAGCTTCTGGTAGCGCACCGAGGCGTCGGCGTTGATGGCGAAGATCAGGTTGTCGATCTTCACGTCCTCGGGCTTCCAGTAGTCCTTGTTGCCCTTGTAGCGGATCTGCGCGTCCTTCTGGTAACGGCTGAAGACGAAGGGGCCGGTGCCGATGGGCTTCTGGTTGAGGTCGGCGGCCTTGCCGGCCTTGAGCAGCTGGTCGGCGTATTCGGCGGAGTGGATGGAGGCGAAGCTCATGGCCATGTTCTGGATGAAGGCTGCGTCCACGGTGTTGAGGGTGAAGCGCACGGTGTGCGCGTCGAGCTTCTCCAGCTTGGCGATGTTGGCGTCCATGCCCATGTCGGTGAAGTAGGGGAACTCGGTGGGGTACGCCTTGCGGAAGGGGTGGTCCTTGTCGAGCATGCGCTGGAAGGTGAAGAGCACGTCGTCGGCGTTGAATTCGCGGGTGGGCTTGAAGT
The DNA here is from genome assembly GCF_003234055.1 of Pseudomonas sp. 57B-090624. Lineage (NCBI taxonomy): Bacteria > Pseudomonadati > Pseudomonadota > Gammaproteobacteria > Pseudomonadales > Pseudomonadaceae > Pseudomonas > Pseudomonas sp. 57B-090624. Next base: position 36,394 of record NZ_QKRU01000066.1, on the reverse strand, counting down.
AGTCGGTGCTGTGGAACTTAACGCCCGGGCGCAGGTGGAAGGTGTAGGTCAGGCCGTCGTCGGAGATGTCCCATTTCTCCGCCAGGCCGGGTTCGACCGCTGTGCCGCCGCGCTCGAACTGGGTGAGGCGGTTGAAGACCGCTTCGGCCCCCGCGTCGAAGTCGGTGCCGGTGGTGTACTGGCCGGGGTCGAAGCCAGCGGGGCTGCCTTCGGAACAGAAGACCAGGTTGCTGGCGGCGCTGGCGAGCGGGGCGGCGGCGATCAGGCCGGCGGCGAGCAGCGCTTGGATGACGGCGTTTTTACGCATTTTGACCTCATGTCTTGTTGTGGTTGTCATCGTGAGGGGTCCCTTCGTGAGGGACCTTGCAAGAACCTATGCACGGCACATGCCTGAGGCAAGCCGAGGGCAGGGGAGAGTGTAGAAGCTGTGACGAAGGTGTAAGGCGGTGTCGCAAATATGCAAATGAGGGGCGCGGGAATGAAAGGGAGCCGCGCCGTTGCAGCGCGGCTCCCGCCCGGAATCAGGGCATCTGCACCTCAATGACGCCGTCGGCGTTGACGGTCACCCGGCTGGTACCGGCCTCGACTTCCGGTGCCGGGGCGCTGTCGTACATCGACGACTTGGCGGCCATGGCGCGCATCATCACCGGCTGCGGCTGGAAGCCGGCGCTGTTGAGGTTGAGGCTGACCAGCTTGTAGCCGCTGCCGCCGAGGGCTTCCGTGGCCAGCTGGGCACGGGCCTTGAAGGCATCCACGGCCTGCTTGATCAGGGCGTCCTCGTTCTTCTTGCGGGTCGGGTCGGCGATGCTGAAGTCCATGCCGCCCATCTTCAGGGTGCCCATCAGGTCGGCGCTGAGCTGGGAGAGGGTGGCGAAGTCGGGGCTTTCCAGGCGCAGTTCGGCGCGCTCGCGCCAGCCGGTGATCTTCTGGCCCTTGTCGTCGTAGACCGGGTAGCTGTTGCGGCTGCCCAGGCTTACCGATACGCCATTGGTGGCGCGGGCCTTCTCCACCGCGGCGTTGATGGTGCGGGTGATTTCGGCGGCGAGCTTGGCCGGGTCGGCGCTCTGGGATTCGCTGTAGAGGGTCACGTGCATCAGGTCGTGGGCCACTTCCTGGCTGACCTCGGCGCGCAGCGCCACCTGGTTGTAGCGGGCGTCCTCGGCCTGGGCGCAGAGGCTGCCGAAGGTCGCGGCGCACAGGGTGATGGCAGCGGCGAGGCGGGTGATGGCTTGCATAACGGCTCCTTGTGAGAGGCAGTGGGTGCACGGATTGTGCAGCAGTCACGGGGTTAGACGCAGGTCCGCTGCGATCGGGGTTAAGACCCGGAACATTTTTTTGCGTTCCGGGCAGGGCCAGTGGAACGAAGCCCCGTCGTCGGCCGACGGAAGGCATGCGACGATGCGGCGAGTTGACGCATATCAGCGGAGCGCGCGACGCCTTGGTTATACTCCGCCGACGCCTTGGAGTGCCCATGCTCGAACCCTTGCCCCTCTTGTCCGCCAGCCGGCAGAACCTGCTGCGCCTGACCTTCATCCGCATCCTCGTGCTGGCCGCCCAGGCCGGTTCGGTGGGGCTCGCCTACAAGGCCCAGCTGCTGCAGCTGCCCTGGCTGGAGCTGTCGGTCACCCTCGGTGTATCGGTCATCCTGTGCCTGAGCACCGCCCTGCGCCTGCGCGGGCCCTGGCCGGTCACCGAGCTTGAGTATTCGGTGCAGCTGGCCTGCGACCTGGTCATCCACAGCGTGCTGCTCTATTACTCGGGCGGCTCGACCAACCCCTTCGTTTCCTACTACCTGGTGCCGCTGACCATCGCCGCCGCCACGCTGCCCTGGCTCTACACCCTGGTGCTGGCAGGCATGGCGCTTGCCGCCTACACCCTGCTGCTGGTGTGGTTCCACCCGCTGGAGATGCCGGTGGCCCAGCGCGAGACCCTGCTGATCTACGGCATGTGGCTGAGCTTCGCCCTGGCTGCTGCGCTGATCACCTTCTTCGCCGCACGGATGACCGAGGAGCTGCGTCGGCAGGACCAGCTGCAGTCCGTGCGCCGGGAAGAGGGCATGCGCGACCAGCAGCTGCTGGCCGTGGCCACCCAGGCCGCCGGCGCCGCCCATGAGCTGGGCACGCCGCTGGCGACCATGAGCGTGCTGCTCAAGGAACTGCGCCAGGAATACGGCGACAAGCCGTCCCTGCAGGATGACCTGGCCCTGCTGCAGGAGCAGGTGCGCCTGTGCAAGGACACCCTGCAGCAGCTGGTGCGTGCCGCCGAGGCGGATCGACGCCAGGCGGTGGTGGAGCAATCGGTGGTGGAGTGGATGGAAGTCACCCTCAACCGCTGGCACCTGATGCGCCCCGAGGCCACCTATCGCTACCAGTGCCTGGGCATCGGCCAGCCGCCCCGGCTCATGCCGCCGGCCGACCTGACCCAGGCCCTGCTGAACCTGTTGAACAATGCTGCCGACGCCTGCCCGGACAAGCTCGACATCCGCATCAACTGGGATCACCAGTGGATGGTGCTGAGCATCCGTGACCATGGCGCCGGCGTGCCCCTGGCCATCGCCGAACAGCTCGGCCGGCCCTTCTTCACCACCAAGGGCAAGGGCTTCGGCCTCGGCCTGTTCCTCAGCCAGGCCAGCGTCACCCGCGCCGGCGGAACCGTGAAGCTGTACAACCATGAAGATGGCGGTACCCTCACCGAGTTGCGCCTGCCCCGTGGTTACGGCGTTGTCTGAGCTTGAATCCGCGAGGAGTCCAAATGAGCGATGAACCCCTGATCGAAGGCGAAGAACAGCCCCACCTGCTGCTGGTGGACGACGACGCCACCTTCACCCGTGTCATGGCCCGTGCCATGAGTCGCCGTGGCCTGCGGGTCTCGGTCGCCGGCTCGGCCGAGGAAGGCCTGGTCCTGGCCAGGGACGACCTGCCCGACTACGCCGTGCTCGACCTGAAGATGGAGGGCGACTCCGGCCTGGTGCTGCTGCCCAAGCTGCTGGAGCTGGACCCGGAGATGCGCGTGGTGATCCTCACCGGCTATTCGAGCATTGCCACCGCCGTGGAAGCCATCAAGCGCGGCGCCACCAACTACCTGTGCAAGCCGGCCGATGCCGACGACGTGCTGACCGCGCTGCTGTCCCAGCATGCCGACCTGGACACCCTGGTGCCGGAAAACCCGATGTCGGTGGACCGCCTGCAGTGGGAGCACATCCAGCGGGTGCTGGCCGAGCACGATGGCAACATCTCCGCCACCGCCCGTGCCCTGGGCATGCACCGCCGCACCTTGCAGCGCAAGCTGCAGAAGCGCCCGGTGCGTCGCTGACGCCGAAGCGCGGTTCCCCGTAGCCCGGGCTTCAGCCCGGAGTGCGGCCGCCGACATGTCCCGGACTGAAGTCCGGGCTACGTCATCGCTTTCGTCGGGGCGACCTCGGCTCGTAGGTTGGGCTGAGGGACGAAGCCCAACGATACGGAGCCCCAGGCACGACCTTGTGCCGATCCTGGCCCCGCTTGGTGGAGGTGAAGAGCGACCTCCACCCTACGCAGCGATCATGCCCATGTGCTGGCCCGGCTGGTCATTGTAGAAGCGAATTCATTCGCGATCGGGCTTTCCCCTAACGCCATGGGCTGGCTTTTCTCTGCCCTGAAAGCTTCACGAAAGCCACTTGCCGCCCCGACTTGGTTATCCTTAGCCGCCTAACTATCCCCGCGCGCCAGGCCTTTCCATGTTCGCCGTCGTCCAGCAAATCATCGGCATCACCGCGCCGGTCTTTTCCATGCTTTTCCTTGGTGTGCTGCTGCGTCGCCTGCGCTGGATCGACGCGCCCTTCATCGATACCGCCTCCTCGCTGGTGTTCCGCGGCACCATGCCGACCATGCTGTTTCTCGCCATCGTCCAGGCCGACCTGCGCACGGCGTTGCAGCCCCGGCTGATCGGCTACTTCGTCCTGGCCACGCTGATGTGCTTCGGCCTGGCCTGGCTCTGGGCGACCTGGCGGGTGCCGAAGGCGGACCGCGGCGTCTACACCCAGGGTGCCTTCCGCGGCAACAACGGCATCATCGGTCTGGCCCTGGCCACCAGCATGTACGGCGACTACGGGCTCTCGGTGGGTGGGGTGCTCGGGGGCGTGGTGATCCTCTGCTACAACACCCTGTCCTCGGTGGTGCTGGCCCTCTACGCGCCCAACGCCAAGACCGACCCCTGGAGCCTGTCCAAGAGCATCCTCGGCAACCCGCTGATCATCGGTGTGCTGGCGGCCATCCCGGTGGCCTACCTGCAGTTGCCGCTGCCGGCCTGGGTGGTCACCTCCGGCGAGTATTTCGCGCAGATGACCCTGCCGCTCGCGCTGATCTGCATCGGCGGCACCCTGTCCCTGGCCTCCCTGCGCGCGAGCGGGCCGATGGCGCTGAGCGCCAGCCTGATGAAGATGGTCTGGCTGCCCCTGGTGGCCACGCTCGGCGCCTGGGCCTGCGGCTTCCGCAATGCCGAACTGGCGATCCTCTTCCTCTATTTCGCCAGCCCCACGGCGGCGGCCAGCTTCGTCATGGCGCGCGCGGTGAACGGCAATCACGAACTGGCGGCGGCGATCATCGTGATCACCACGCTGGCGGCGGTGATCACCACCAACGTCGGCCTGCTGACGTTGCAGCTGATGGGGCTGATCTAGCTTTCCGGGGTTAGATGTTTCAAATTGTGAGGGACTTCCGACTCCTCATCGCCCCGGATTGCGCGGCTCCCCATCAGGCTCTAGCATCAGCGCCTTTGCGCCATTAAAGGATTAAACATGCGCGCCCCCTTCCTGCTCTGCCTGACGTTCCTGGCTTCCCTGGCCCAGGCTGCAGAACCGTCTGCGACGCTGGAGGGGCCGACCGCCGGCTGGCGCTACGCCGGGCTGCTGGACCGCAGCGAGAACCCCGCCGTCGCCTACCCCACGCCGCCCATCGACCGAGGCGGCCAGCGCAACCGCACCCTGATCGAAGGCCGCCTGGCCAACCTCGGCCAGGTGCGCCAGCCGCACCGCCTGGTGGTCAACGGCAACCCGCTGCCTCTCTACACCGACGACCAGGGCCGCTTCGTCCGCCCCTACGCCTTCGGCGCCGGCTCCAACGGCGTCGAGCTGGTGTCCGGCGATGGCAAGTCCCTCCGCCGCGTGCAGTTCTACGAGGCCAACACCCATCGCACCCCGGCGCGCCTGCGCGTCGTGCTTGGCTGGGACGACCCCAAGGCCGAGCTCGACCTGCACATCATCACCCCCGACGGCCAGCATGCCTTCTGGGCGGACCCGGTGATGAGCAACGGCGGCGGCCTGGACACCGACAGCGTCGACGGCCCGGGGCCGGAGATGTTCACCATGACCGCGCCGCTGCACGGCACCTACCTGGTGTACGTCAACTACTGGGGCAACCTGGGCGCCGGCGGCTACAACTTCGACGCCGGCAGCAACCAGAACGAGGTGATCACCTCGCAGATCAGCCTGGTGTTCAACGAGAACACCGTGAATGAGAAGCGCGAGAGCTTCCTCGTCCCGTTGCGTGCCATCGGCGAGCTGCTGCTCGTCAAATCCTTCAATTTCTGATGTCCCGACGCTTGGATGAACTGGGGTTATTCGACATGAGCCAGACCACCACACCCGAACCGGCCCGCCGCCCGGTCCTGGCACGCCACCCGCGCGCCCTGGCCGCCGGCCTGCTGCTGCCGCTGGCCGCCTTCGGCCTGCTGGGCGGGTGCTCGAAGGAACCGCCGCGCGAGCTGGCCGAGAAGAGTGCCCTGGGCCTCGACCTCAAGCGCCCCGATGCGCTGATCGAGAGCGTCTCGCTGAGCCGCCTGCCCAAGGACATCCTCGCCGTGCCGCTCTTGCGCGACACCCTGACCGAGGACTTCGTCTTCTACTACCAGGACAACGCCGACCGCCTCGGGCTCGCCGGCAGCCTGCGGCGGATCATCTACGAGCGTGACCTCAAGCTGCAGGACACGCTGCTGGACGAGTTGCTCGACCAGCCCGCCGAAGTCGCCCTGTGGCGCGGCGCCGACGGCAAGCTCAAGCACGTGCTGCTGACCATCGAGCGCGGTGGCCTGGCGCGGGTGCTGGAGCCCCTGGCCCACGTCGCCCTCGACGACAGCCAACTGAGCCAGGCCGGCGAGCTGCGCGTGGACGGCGATGCCGTGCCGCTCTACCGCCTGAGCTACCTGGGCGACCGCTCCGTGCTGCTGGCCAGCCACGGCGACAAGCTGCTGGTGCTGTCCAGCCCCGGCATGCTGATGGATGAAGCCGGCCAGTTGGCCAAGGACGCCACCGAGTCGGTGGAATCCCTGCTGGACGGCGAGAACCCCTTCCCCGAGCGCTTCGGCCTGGATGCCCGTGGCACCGAGCAGCAGCGCATCGCCCTGGGCGGCGAGTACGTCGCCTTCGGCTACCAGCGCTTCTTCCCGTCCTTCGCCGGGCTGCGTTTCGAGATGGACGACAAGGGCTGGCACAGCTACGTCGCCCTCAACGACGTCGACGACCAGCCGGCCTTCGACTTCGCCCCCATCTGGAAGGCCATGCCGATGGGCGCCAGCGCCTGCGTCGCCCTGCCGGTGGCACCGGGCGTGCCCGGCAAGCTGCTGGACCGCGTCGGTGCCGGCAAGGAGGTCGCCGCCGAGCTGGAGAAACGCCTGAACGGCGCGGCCGGCCTCTGCTGGTACGCCGAATCGCGCCTGCACTCGCCGCTGCTGGTCACCCAGCTGGGCGAGAAGGTGACGCCTGAACTGGATACCGCCATCGAGGGCCTGTTCGGCTCGGTGATCGGCGCCTACGAACCCTATGTCGAGGGCGGCCGCTTCCCGGTGGACGACCAGACCCAGGGCGAGACCCGGCGCTGGACCCGCGATGTCGGCTCCAACTTCGGCCAGTACCCGGCCAGCGAGAACGCCAACCCGGACGCCCTGGGCTCCAGCGGCTTCTTCCGGGTGAGCCTGGCGCGCCATGGCGACACCCTGCTGTTCTCCCTCGACGACAAGCTGGTGACCAAGGGCCTGGATACCCTCGACAAGCGCTTCCCGCCGCTGGCCGAGACCCTGCCCAAGGACGCCCTGGTGCCGGCCTTCATGGCCCCCGACGGCCTGTCCAAGCTGCTCGAGCGCGAAACCCTCGACAGCCTGCCGAGCAACTACGAACCGGTGTTCCGCAACGCGGCCGAAACCCACCTGCTGCCCAAGCTGCGGGCCCTGGGTGGCCATGGCAAGTACGCCCTGGCGCTGCCTGAGGGCACCAAGACCGGCTCCGACCGGCAATGGCTGCCGCTGGAGTGGCGCCCGCTGTGACCCGCACCCTGGCTCGCCTGCCGCTGGGCCTTGCCGCGCTGTTGATGGCGTGGAGCCTGGCCGTGCGCGCCGAGGACGTCCCCGCGCTGGACGCCGAGCAGTCCCAGGTGTTCCGCGCCTGGTTCGTGCGCATCGCCCAGGAGCAGCTGCGCCAGGGGCCGAGCCCGCGCTGGCACCAGCAGGACTGCGCCGGCCTGGTGCGCTTTGCCGCCAACGAGGCGCTCAAACCCCACGACGGCAAGTGGCTGCGCGCCAACGGCCTGTCCAACCGCTACCTGCCGCCGGAGCTGGACCTGACCGACGGCCAGCGCCGCCTGGCACAGACCTGGCAGCAGGGCGGCGGCAAGGTCGGGCCCTATGTGAATGCCATCAAGCTGATCCAGTACAACAGCCGGTTCGCCGGCCGCGACCTCAACCAGGCGCGGCCCGGCGACCTGATCTTCTTCGACCAGGGCGACGAGCAGCACCTGATGATCTGGATGGGGCGCGACATCGCGTACCACACCGGAACCACCACGCCGACCGATAACGGCATGCGCTCCGTGAGCCTGCAACAACTCATGACATGGAAGGACACCCGATGGATCCCCGACGAATCCAACCCCAACTTTATCGGCATCTATCGGCTGCACTTCCTCTCCCGATGATTGCCGCCCGCCTGCTGCGCCGCGCCGCCACCCTGTCGGCGGCGACCCTGCTCGCCCTGGCCTTGCCCTTCGGCAGCGCCCAGGCCGATGACGAGGTGCCGTCCAGCGGTTACACGCCGCTCTCGGGGGAATCCTTCTTCCTCCTGGCCGACAGCAGCTTCGCCACCGACGAGGTGGCCAGGGTGCGCCTCGAAGCACCAGGCCGCGACTACCGCCGCTACCGCATGGAAGGCTACGGTGGCGTCGACGTGCGGGTGTACCGCATCGACAACCCGCTGGACTTCCTCAAGCGCCAGAAGAACCTGCACCGGGTGGTCGCCGAGGGCGACTTCAAGGGCGAGGGCCTGTCCAACACCCTCGGCTACCTGTGGGACAACTGGTACCGCAAGTCGCGGCGGGTGATGCAGCGCGCCTTCTCCTACGAGTCGCGCAAGCAGGTCACCGAGGAAGCGCCCGAGCTGAAGATGGGCGACGCCATCCGCCAGCCCACCGAGTTCACCCCGCAGGTGCAGTACGCCCCCATGAAGGGCCTGCCCCTGGTCGCGCAGTTCCGCTACCCGCTGTGGGAAGCCAAGCCCATCGAGCCGCCCAAGGGCGTCGAGCTGGCCGGCTCCTCCAGCCAGTTCACCAACGTCCAGCCGGGTAACGTCTACATCCCCCTGGGCAAGCTCAAGCCCGGCCTGTACCTGGCCGAGGCCATCGTCGGCAAGTACCGCGCCACCACCGTGGTGTTCGTTTCCAACACCGTTGCCGTGAGCAAGATCGCCGGCGGCGAGCTGCTGGTATGGACGGCGCACAAGCACCAGGGCACCCCGGTCGCCGGGGCCAAGGTGCTGTGGACCGACGGCCTGGGCGTGATGACCAGCGGCAGCACCGACGCCGAGGGCCTGCTGCGCCTCGGCCATGCCAGCCCGGAACGTTCCTACCTGCTGGGCGAGGATGCCGAGGGCGGCGTGTTCGTCTCCGAGAACTTCTATTACGACAGCGAGATCTACGACACCAAGCTCTACGCCTTCACCGACCGCCCGCTGTACCGCCCGGGGGACTGGGTGGAAGTGAAGATCGTCGGCCGCGAGTTCAAGAACGCCCGCGATTCGGTGGCGCCCGGCGCCGCACCGATCAAGCTCGCCGTGCTCGACGCCAACGGCACTCAGTTGCAGACCCTCGACCTGAACCTGGACTCCAGGTCCGGCACCGCCAGCCGCTTCCAGCTGCCGCAGAACGCCGTGGCCGGCGGCTACGAGCTGCGCTTCACCTACCGCGAGCAGGTCTACAGCAGCGCCTTCCGCGTCGCCGAGTACATCAAGCCGCACTTCGAGGTGTCGCTGGACCTGGCCAAGCCCGACTTCCGCACCGGCGAGCCGGTCAAGGGCGCCCTGGTGCTGCTCTACCCGGATGGCAAGCCGGTGGCCAACGCCAAGCTGCAACTGAGCCTGCGCGCCCAGCAGCTGTCGATGATCGACAACGAGCTGCAGTACCTCGGCCAGTTCCCCATCGAGCTGAGCACCAGCGAACTGACCACCGACGCCAAGGGCCGTGCCGAGATCGACCTGCCGGCAGCCGAAAAGCCCAGCCGCTACCTGCTCACCGTGTTCGCCAGCGATGGCGCCGCGTACCGGGTCAAGACCAGCAAGGAAATCCTCATCGAGCGTGGCGCTGCCCGCTACGCCCTGACCGCCCCGCAGCGCTTCAGCAGCGCCGGCGAGTCGGTGCGCTTCACCTACCGCAGCGAGCGCCCGACCGAGCTCAAGCCCGCGCGCTACGACTGGGTACGCCTGGAGGACCAGAGCAGCCACAGCGGCAACCTGGGCGAAGGGGACGAAGGTTTCGACCTCAAGTTCGAGCGCCCCGGCACCTACAGCATCACCCTCAAGGACGAGCACGGCCTGATCCTCGGCGCCACCGGCCACTCGGTGAGCGGCGATGGCGTCAAGTCCGTGGCCGGCACCATCGAGATCGTGCTGGACAAGGCCGAGTACCAGGCCGGTGACGAGGCCCTGGCCCTGATCACCTTCCCCGAGCCGGTGAGCGACGCGCTGCTGACCCTGGAGCGCGACAAGGTCGAGGCCACCGCGCTGCTGTCCAAGGGCGGCGACTGGCTGAAGATCGAGCGCCTGTCCGATACCCAGTACCGCGCGCGCATCCCGGTGGGCGAGACCTTCTCGCCGAACATCACCTTCTCCGCGCTCTACACCCGTGGCGGCGACTACAGCTTCCAGAACGCCGGCATCAAGGTGGCGACGCCGCAGATCGACATCCAGATCGTCGCCGACAAGGAAAACGCCCGCCCCGGCGACCTGGTCACCGTCGAGCTGACCACCCGCTACGCCGGCAAGCCGACCGCCTCGCGCCTCACCGTCAGCGTGGTGGACGAGATGATCTATGCGCTGCAGCCGGAGATCGCCCCGGGCATCGACCAGTTCTTCTACCACCCGCGTCGCAACAACGTGCGCACCAGCGCCAGCCTGTCGTTCATCGCCTACGACCTGGCCCTGCCCGGCACGCCCAGCGCCCCGGGCCGCGCCAACCGCAGCGACCGTGGCGTGAAGGTGCTGGAGCGCCCGCGCCGCGAGGAAGTCGACACCGCCGCCTGGGAGCCCGACCTCGTCACCGATGCCGACGGCAAGGCGCGCTTCAGTTTCCGCATGCCCGACTCGCTGACCCGCTGGCGCATCACCGCCCGCGCCGTCAACGCCGATGGCCAGGTCGGCCAGAAGCGTCAGTTCGTGCGTTCCGAGAAGCCGCTGTACCTGAAGTGGAGCGGCCCGGCCACCTACCGTGGCGGTGACAAGCCGGCCCTCGGCCTGTTCGCCTTCAACCAGGGTGAAACCGGTGCCAAGGCCGAACTGGTGACCCGCTACAACGGCCAGGAACAGCGCACTCCGGTGGAACTGGCCAAGGGCATCAACTACCTGCCGCTGGCCGAGACCGCCCTGGTGAATGGCGACTTCCATGCCGAGCTGGTTCAGGACGGCCAGGTCGTCGATGCCCTGGACGTCGCCCTGCACCTGGCCGCCAGCGGCTGGCAGAGCGCCCAGGCGAAGACCGTCGTCGCCTACGCCGGCAAGACCGAGCTGGGCTTGCCGGCCGACGCCAGCGCCATCCGCCTGCGCCTCGACGACAGCGGCCGCTCCCTGTTCAAGGGGGCGCTCGATGACCTGCTCGGCTACCCCTACGGCGGCGTCGAGCAGACCGCCAGCCGCCTGCTGCCGCTGTCCCTGGCCTACCCGACCCTGGCCCAGGGCGAGCCGCGCGTGCGCGACCGCCTGCGCCTGATCATGCAGAACAGCCGCCTGCGCCTGGTGCAGATGGCCGGCCCCGAAGCGTCCTTCACCTGGTGGGGCGACGAGGCGGATGCCGATGCCTTCCTCACCGCCTACGCCTACTATGCCGACTGGTACGCCAGCCGCGCCCTGGAGGTGCAGCTGCCGGCGGAACACTGGCAGCGCGTGCTGGACGTCTACGCTGCCCAGGCACCGACCACGCCGTTGCTGCAGCGCGCGCTGATCCTCGGCTTCGCCCGCGAGATGCAGCTGCCGGTCAACACCCTGATGGAGGGCCTGATGGCCGACCTGGCCGCCGCCGGGGAGGGCAGCGACCAGGCCCTGTCGGACGACGGCAGCCAGAGCCTGGTGATGGCCGCGCCGGATTCGGCCCTGGGCCTCGCGACCGCGCGGGTGCTCACCCTCGGCCTGGCGCGCCAGGTGCAGGCCAAGGTGCCGGACGCACTGGCTGCCCAGGCCGCTGCGGCCCGCGAGCGCCTGGCCGCCAGCCAGCAACCCTTCACCGAGGCCGTCGGGCTGTACGTCAACGGTGCCGATCGCCAGCGCGCCGCCGCGCTGCTCAAGCGCCTGGCGCCTGGCCAGGCAACCCTGGAGCGCGCCCTGGCGCTGACCTGGCTGCAACGTTCCCTCGGCCAGGACGACGAAGAGATCGCGCTCAAGCCCCAGGGCGACTGGCGCGCGGCCGAAGGCACCAGCGGCGAAGGCTACTGGCTCTGGCAGGGCCAGGGCGTGCCCGCTGAACTGGAACTGCCGGCCGACCTGCCGCACCCGGTGGACGTGCGCCTGGACTTCAACAGCGCCCAGGCCGCCCCGGCGAAGCTGGACGTGGAGATCTCCCGCAGCCTGATGCGCCTGGTTCCCGGCGAGGAGCCCTTCAGCTTCACTGCCGAGGAGGTGAAGCCGGAGGACATCTCCAGCGACGACCTCTACCTGGACACCATCGTGCTCACCAGCAAGGGCGAGCGCGCGCTGCGCTACGGCATGCTCGAAGTGCCGCTGCCGCCGGGCGCCGATGTCGAGCGCACCACCTGGGGCATCAAGATCTCCGGCCTGGGTGGCGAGGAAGCCGAGACCCTGGAGCGTGCACGCAACGAGCCGGGCCAACTGCTCTACGCGGTGCCGGTGGACAGCCTGCAGGGCAGCGTGGTGCTGCAGCACCTGGTGCGCTTCTCGCAGAAAGGCTCCTTCGAGCTGCCGCCGGCCCGCTACCAGCGCCTCTACGCTCCCCAGGAGCAGGCGCTGGAGAGCGAACCGGCGCTCGGACGGATCAAGGTTGACTAGGACGCGACACCTGGCCGGGGTCCTGCTGATGCTGGCGGCCCCGCTGCTGCACGCCGGCGAGGCGCCTTTGAACCTCGCCTGGCGTGGGCCCCAGGGCAACGAGCTGCTGCAGCTGGACCGCAGCCGGGTGCTCACGCGCGGGGCCCTGCCCGCCGAGCGCCAGACGCCGCTGGGCAGCCTGTGGAAACTGTTCGTCTACGCCTACCTCGTGGATAACGCGCGTCTCGACCCCGGCTACCAGTGCAAGGGCCAGGATCGCGACGAGGTCTATTGCTGCAACCCCGGCGAGCGCATCGACCGGGACCAGGCGCTGGTGAAGTCCTGCGGCCTGTATTTCTCTTCCCCCGACCTGCACCTCGACCCCGCCGACTGGTCGCGCTACTGGCGCGAGCGCCAGGGCGCCGGCTGGTTGCAACGCCTGGACCAGCTGCAGCCCCAGGCCCGGGTGCCGGTGAGCGAGCTGCTGGACGAGCTGGCCCACCTGCCGGCCCAGGCCCAGGCGCGCCAGGTGCTGCTCGACGTGCCCCTGGCCGCCCCCGACTCCGCCGCGCTGGGGGCCCTCGGTGGCCGCCTGCGGGCCAAGACCTGGAGCTGGCTCGCCGATGGCGACGCCCAGGCGCGCCAGGGTGGTTTCGCCGGCTGGCTGGCCGACGGCACGCCTGTCTGGGCCGGTGGACCGGGCACCAGCCAGCGGGTGCTCAAGGATTACGCCGAGGTGCTCGGGCAGACGCTGCCCACGACCTGGCCGGCGGAAACCGGCGCTTGCGTCGAGGTCGGCCTGTTCACCCGCTACCCGGTGCGCCAGGTGCGCCACGAGGGGCAAGCGGCCGCCGTGGCGCCGGGCATGCTCCGGGGGCGCTACGAGGTGGAGTTCGCCAACGGCAACCGCCTGCCCATCGAGAGCGACGGCGAACTGTTCCTCGAGCGCCAGGGCGACACCCTGCAGCTAACCGCCCACCTGCAGCGCGAGGACTACGTGGCCCGCGTGCTGCAACGCGAGGCCTCGGCGCAGCCGGCGGAAGCGGCCAAGGCCCTGACCGTGGCCATCCGCACCTACCTGCAGCAGAACGCCGGCCGCCGTGGCGACTGCCTGAGGATCGACGACAGCAGCGCCAGCCAGCGCGTGGCACCGCGCCCGGCCACGCCCGAGGCCCGTGCCATCGTCGCCTGGACCGCCGACCTGGTGCTGGCCGGCAGCCCGGTCACCTACCACAGCGACAAGCCGGGCCCGCATCGCCTGGCCTGGCAGCAGGCGGTGCAGCAGGCCGGCGAAGGCCTGCGCTACGACGCCATCCTGGCCCGCGCCTTCCCCCGTGCCAGCCTCAGCCGCTGGGACAAGCCCGTGGCCGCCTGCCAGGCACTGCCCAACGCCGAGGCGTGGCTGCGCACGCAGCGCCGCGGCTGGCGCGCCACCCTGGACGCCGAGCCCGGTTATGACGAGATCCAGCAATTCGCCGTGTGCCGCCTGGCCTCCGGCAAGCCCCATGTCGACCGTGAGCGGCGGCGCATCTTCGTGCGCGGCCTGTTCTCCCTGCAGGACCGCCTCGACCTGACCCACGAATACCTGCACCTGGCCTTCGAGGCCCACCCCAATGGCCAGGACGAAGACTATGTCGAACGCCTCGCCCGCCACCTGTTACTGGAATGACCCCATGCGCCTGCGCCCCGGATACCTCGCCCCCCTGCTACTCAGCCTGATCCCCCTGGCCGCCAGTGCCGAGGTGCGCATCGACACGCCTCGCGGCGGCTGGCGCGAGGGCAGCGGCGACGGCGCGCACTTCATGCAGCAGGTCAACTACCCGGCATCCTCGGTGAACGTCGCCGAGGACCAGGCCGATACCGCGCGCATCAAGGGCGCCATCAGTGGCCTGTCGAAGGCGCCGCAAGGCCCGGGCCGGCTGGTGGTCAACGGCATCGACATGCCGCTGAAGATCAACGAGGACGGCGGCTTCGACCGCCCCTTCGTGTTCCCGGCCGGCAGCAACAGCGTCGAGGTGCAGAGCCCCGACGGCCAGCAGAAGCGCCGCGTGCAGTTCTACAGCCTCGGTCGCGGCGGGGTTTCGGCGCGCCTGCGCGTGGTGCTGTCCTGGGACAGCGACAACACCGACCTCGACCTGCACCTGGTGACCCCGGATGGCGGCCACGTGTGGTATGGCGAGCGCTCCCTGGCCAACGGCGCGGCCCTGGACGTGGACGTGACCACCGGCTACGGCCCGGAAATGATCGCCACCCCGACCCCGCTCAAGGGCCAGTACCTGGTCTACGTGAACTACTACGGCGGTGGCTACCGCAGCGAAGAGGACGGCAGCAGCTCGCCGGGCCAGGCGCTGACCATCGGCCAGATCACCGTGATCAGCGAAGAGGGCACGCCCAACGAGAAGCAGCAGAGCTTCCTCGTGCCCATGCGCCAGCCGGGGGAGCTGACCCTGGTGAAGAGCTTCAGCTATCCCTGATCGGGTGAGCCTGGGGTGCGCTATTGATGGGTTTCGCGGTGCTCTACCCATCCTACGGGGAATTATTGGCCACTGAAGTCGCCCCCACCCATGCCCGCATCGCTCGGACCTGACCGTTGCGTAGGGTGGAGGTCGCTTTTTACCTCCACCAGGCGGAGGCGGGCGTTGCACAGGCTCCGTATCGCTCGACCTGTCATGGGCGCCGCAAGGTGAGGGAGCGGCTTCAGCCGCGATGACCGCTGCGGGCATTTTTCGCGAATGAATTCGCTCCCACGGGGCAGCCCCTTGGAAGGGCTCAGGCCTTCTGGTCGGCCTGCCAGGTGTCGATGACTTCCTGGGCGGCGCGGAAGGCGTCGATGGCGGCGGGGACGCCGGCATAGACGGCGCAGTGCAGCAGCGCTTCACGGATCTCTTCCACGGTACAGCCGTTGTTCAGCGCGCCGCGCACGTGGCCCTTGAGCTCCTGGGGGCATTTCAGGGCGGTGAGGGCGGCGAGGGTGATCAGGCTGCGGGTCTTGCGATCCAGCCCTTCGCGGTTCCAGACGCCGCCCCAGGCGTGTTCGTTGACGAAGTCCTGCAGCGGCTGGGTGAAGGCGGTGGCATTGCCCAGGGCGCGGTCGACGAAGGCGTCGCCCATGACTTCGCGGCGGACCTGGACGCCGGGTTTGCGTGTTTCGCTCATAGCGGTTTCCTGCTTGGGTTCATCTGAGGCTTTCGACGCGCACCGGCACCACGCCCGAGCGGATCATGCCCAGCGCTTCGGCGGCCTTCTTCGAGACGTCGATGATCCGTGTGCGGGCATAGGGGCCGCGATCGTTGATGCGGACCACCACGCTGCGGTCGTTGTCGAGGTTGGTGACCTTGACCCGGGTGCCGAAGGGCAGGGTGCGGTGGGCGGCGGTCAGGGCGTTCTGGTCGAAGCGTTCGCCGCTGGCGGTCTTCTGGCCGTGGTGGCGGGCGCCATAGAAGGAGGCGCGGCCCTCGGCGCGGTAGTCGCCCGGGGTTTCGCTGTCGCGTTCGAAGGGAATGTAGGAGCAGCCGGTCAACAGGCCGGAGAAGGCGAGAAGGCAGAGCAGTCGCTGCATGGCGTCACCTGGTGGAGGCGAATCGGTCCTTTTGCCCGGCTGGGTTCAGTGGGTTCCCGCGCTCGCGGGAGTGACGGCATGAGCGCCATCCTCGCGAACGCGGGGCCCCCCTGGAGTCAGGCTCAGCTTTCGAGCTTCTTCTTCAGCAGTTCGTTCACTTGGGCCGGGTTGGCCTTGCCCTTGGCCGCCTTCATGGCCTGGCCGACGAAGAAGCCGAACATCTTGCCGCGCTTGGCTTCGTCGCTGGCGCGGTACTGCTCGACCTGTTCGGCGTTGGCGGCGAGCACCTCGTCGAGCAGCGTCTCCACGGCGCCGCTGTCGGTGTTCTGCACCAGGTCGCGGGCCTTGATGATGGCGTCGGGGGACCCTTCACCTTCGGCCATGGCGGCGAACACGGTCTTCGCGGCCTTGCCGTTGATGGTGCCGTCCTTCAGGCGCAGGATCATGCCGCCCAGGTACTCGGCGGACACCGGCGATTGCTCGATCTCCAGGCCATCCTTGTTGAGCAGGCTGGAGAGCTCGCCCATCACCCAGTTGGCGGCCAGCTTGGCGTCGCCGCAGGTGCGCTGCACGGCCTCGAAGTAGTCGGCCATCTCGCGGCTGGCCGAGAGCACGCTGGCGTCGTAGGCGGAGAGGCCGAACTGGCTCTCGAAGCGCTCGCGCTTCTGCACCGGCAGCTCCGGCAGCTGGGCGCGTACTTCGTCGAGGAAGCTCTGCTCGATCACCACCGGCAGCAGGTCGGGGCAGGGGAAGTAGCGGTAGTCGTTGGCTTCTTCCTTGCTGCGCATGGAGCGGGTTTCGTTGGCCGCCACGTCGTAGAGCACGGTTTCCTGGACGATCTTGCGGCCGGATTCCAGCTCGTCGATCTGCCAGGCGATCTCGGTGTTGATGGCGCGCTCGATGAACTTGAACGAGTTGACGTTCTTGATCTCGCGGCGGGTACCGAACTCGGCCTGGCCCTTGGGGCGTACCGAGACGTTGCAGTCGCAGCGCAGCGAGCCTTCGGCCATGTTGCCGTCGCAGATGCCGAGGTAGCGCACCAGGGCGTGGATGGCCTTGGCGTAGGCGACGGCTTCCTTGGCGCTGCGCATCTCCGGCTCGGAGACGATCTCCAGCAGCGGGGTGCCGGCACGGTTGAGGTCGATGCCGGTCATGCCGTGGAAGTCTTCGTGCAGGCTCTTGCCGGCGTCCTCTTCCAGGTGCGCGCGGGTGATGCCGATACGGCGGGTGGTGCCGTCTTCCAGGGTGATGTCCAGGTGGCCCTTGCCGACGATGGGGTGGTCCATCTGGCTGGTCTGGTAGCCCTTGGGCAGGTCCGGGTAGAAGTAGTTCTTGCGGGCGAAGACATTGCGCGCGCTGATCTCGGCGTCGATGGCCAGGCCGAACTTCACGGCCATGCGCACGGCTTCGGCGTTGAGCACCGGCAGTACGCCGGGCATGCCCAGGTCAACCAGGCTGGCCTGGGTGTTGGGTTCGGCGCCGAAGGTGGTGGCGCTGGCGGAGAAGATCTTCGATTGGGTGCTGAGCTGTGCGTGGATTTCCAGCCCGATCACGGTTTCCCATTGCATGTGCGTCGTCCTCAGAATCCGGCCGGGGCCTGTTTGTGCCAGTCGGTGACCTGCTGGTACTGGTGGGCCACGTTGAGCAGGCGGCCTTCCTGGAAGTAGGGCGCGAGCAGCTGCACGCCCACCGGCAGGCCGTCGACGAAGCCGGCGGGCATGGACAGCCCCGGCAGGCCGGCGAGGTTGGCGGTGATGGTGTAGATGTCTTCGAGGTACTGGGCGACCGGGTCGTTGTTCTTCTCGCCCAGCTTCCAGGCCGGGTTGGGCGTGGTCGGGCCGAGGATCAGGTCGACGCCCTCGAAGGCCTGGACGAAGTCGTTCTTGATCAGGCGGCGGATCTTCTGCGCCTTGAGGTAGTAGGCATCGTAGTAGCCGGCGGAGAGCGCGTAGGTGCCGACCATGATGCGGCGCTTCACTTCGCTGCCGAAGCCTTCGGCGCGGGAGCGCTTGTACAGGTCGGTCAGGTCCCTGGGGTCTTCGCAGCGGTAGCCGAAGCGCACGCCGTCGAAGCGCGACAGGTTGGAGCTGGCCTCGGCCGGGGCGATCACGTAGTAGGCGGGGATGGCGTGCTGCATGTTGGGCAGCGAGACGTCCCTGACGGTGGCGCCGAGCTTCTTCAGCTCTTCGACCACGGCCATCACCGCCGCGCCGATGCGTGCGTCGAGGCCGGCACCGAAGTATTCCTTCGGCAGGCCGATGCGCAGTCCGGCCAGGGGCTGGGCGAGGGCGGCGAGGTAGTCGTCCACCGGGGCGTCGACGCTGGTGCTGTCCTTGGGGTCGAAGCCGGCCATGGCGCCCAGGAGCAGGGCGCAGTCCTCGGCGGTGCGGGCCAGCGGGCCGCCCTGGTCGAGGCTGGAGGCGTAGGCGACCATGCCCCAGCGCGAGACGCGACCGTAGGTGGGCTTGATGCCGGTGAGGTTGGTGAAGGCGGCGGGCTGGCGGATCGAGCCGCCGGTGTCGGTGCCGGTGGCGCCGGGCACCAGGCGCGCGGCGACGGCGGCGGCGGAGCCGCCCGAGGAACCACCGGGGACGCGATCGAGCGCCCAGGGGTTCTTCACCGGGCCGTAGTGGCTGGATTCGTTGGAGGAGCCCATGGCGAACTCGTCCATGTTCAGCTTGCCGAGGCTGACGGTGCCGGCGGCCTTGAGCTTCTCGACCACGGTGGCGTCATAGGGCGCGGTGAAGTTGTCGAGCATCTTCGAGCCGCAGCTGGTGCGCACGCCCTGGGTGCAGAACAGGTCCTTGTGGGCGATGGGCGCGCCGAGCAGGGCGCCGTTCTCGCCGGCGGCGCGACGGGCGTCGGCGGCACGGGCCTGTTCCAGTGCCTGGTCGGCGGTGACGGTGACGAAGCTGTTGAGTTGCGTGTCGAGGGCCTGGATGCGCGCCAGCAGGGCGCCGCTCAGCTCCTCGGAGGAGAACTGCTTGGCGGCCAGCGCACGGGCGATCTCGGCCAGGGTCAATTGATGCATGCTGTAACCCTTTTCCTTAGTCGATGACTTTGGGGACGAGGTAGAGGCCATTCTCGACGGCCGGCGCGATGGCCTGGTAGGCGTCGCGGTGGTTTTCCTCGGTCACTTCGTCAGCGCGCAGGCGCTGGGTTGCTTCGAGGGGGTGGGCCAACGGCTCGATGCCGTCGGTATCCACGGCCTGCATCGCGTCGATCAGGCCGAGGATGTTGTTGAGGGTCTCGGTGGTACGCGGGATATCGCCGTCGTTCAGGCCCAGGCGGGCGAGATGGGCGATCTTTTCCACGTCGGAGCGTTCAAGCGCCATCGGGTTCTCCAACTGAGGTGCGGTCAGCGCGGTGCTCGGGACCGTGCGGGAAGGGCGCCGGGAACGGCACCGCGAACGGGCGGTCAAAGGCCGCGATGATGGGCCCAGAGGCCCGGAAAAACCGGCAATTTAACATATCGGCGCCTTGCCCAAAATCCCTGTCGTTGTTAGAGTTTGCCGCACTTTTTTACCCACGCGTTGCCTAGGGTCCCTCTCCCATGTTCAAGAAACTGCGTGGCATGTTTTCCAGCGATCTGTCGATCGACCTGGGCACTGCCAATACCCTGATTTATGTGCGCGAACGCGGCATCGTCCTGAACGAGCCGTCCGTGGTCGCCATTCGTAACCACGGCAACCAGAAAAGCGTCGTGGCCGTCGGCACCGAGGCCAAGCGCATGCTCGGTCGTACCCCCGGCAACATTTCCGCTATCCGCCCGATGAAGGACGGCGTGATCGCCGACTTCAGCGTCTGCGAGAAGATGCTGCAGTACTTCATCAACAAGGTGCACGAGAACAGCTTCCTGCAGCCCAGCCCCCGCGTGCTGATCTGCGTTCCCTGCAAGTCCACCCAGGTCGAGCGTCGCGCCATCCGCGAATCCGCCCTGGGCGCCGGCGCCCGTGAAGTCTTCCTGATCGAGGAACCCATGGCCGCGGCCATCGGTGCCGGCCTGCCGGTCGAAGAGGCCCGTGGCTCCATGGTCGTCGACATCGGCGGCGGTACCACCGAGATCGCCCTGATCTCCCTGAACGGTGTGGTCTACGCCGAATCCGTACGCGTGGGCGGCGACCGCTTCGACGAGTCCATCGTCACCTACGTGCGCCGCAACTACGGCAGCCTGATCGGCGAATCCACCGCCGAGCGCATCAAGCAGGAAATCGGCACCGCCTTCCCGGGTGGCGAGGTCCGCGAGATCGACGTCCGTGGCCGCAACCTGGCCGAAGGCGTGCCGCGCAGCTTCACCCTGAACTCCAACGAGGTTCTGGAAGCGCTGCAGGAATCCCTGGCCACCATCGTCCAGGCGGTCAAGAGCGCCCTGGAGCAATCCCCGCCGGAGCTGGCTTCCGACATCGCCGAGCGCGGCCTGGTGCTGACCGGTGGCGGTGCGCTGCTGCGCGACCTCGACAAGCTCCTGTCCCAGGAAACCGGCCTGCCGGTGATCGTCGCCGAGGACCCGCTGACCTGCGTGGCCCGTGGCGGTGGTCGTGCCCTGGAAATGATGGATCGTCACGCAATGGACCTGCTCTCCACCGAGTAAGGTCGGAGAGCCATTGCACCAGAGGAGCGGGTCATAAAACCGCTATTCGCCAAGGGACCTTCGCTCGGCGTGCGCCTGTTGGTGTTCGCCGTGCTTTCTGCCGCCTTGATGGTGGTGGATGCCCGCTTCGATACCTTGAAACCGGCACGCAGCCAGATGGGCCTCGTGCTGACGCCCTTCTATTGGCTGGCCGATCTGCCGGTACGCCTCTGGGATGGCGTCAGCGACCAGTTCACCAGCCGCAGCACCCTGATCGCCGAGAACGAGAAGCTCAAGGCCGAAGGCCTGCTGATGCAGCGTCGCCTGCAGAAGCTGGCGGCCCTGACCGAGCAGAACGTGCGCCTGCGCGAGCTGCTCAACTCTTCCGCCCTGGTGGACGACAAGGTCCTGGTGGGCGAACTGATCGGCGTCGACCCGAACCCCTTCACCCACCGCATCCTGGTGGACAAGGGCGAGAAGGACGGCGTCTTCCTCGGCCAGCCGGTGCTCGACGCCCGCGGCCTGATGGGCCAGGTGGTGGAGGTCATGCCCTACACCGCCCGCGTCCTGCTGCTCACCGATACCACCCACAGCATTCCCGTGCAGGTGAATCGCAACGGCCTGCGCGCCATCGCCAGCGGCACCGGGAACCCGGAACGCCTGGAGCTGCGCCACGTGGCCGATACCGCGGATATCAAGGAAGGCGACCTGCTGGTGAGCTCCGGCCTCGGCCAGCGCTTCCCCGCCGGCTATCCGGTGGCGACGGTCAAGGAGGTCATCCACGACTCCGGCCAGCCCTTCGCCATCGTCCGTGCCGTGCCCACCGCTGCACTGAACCGCAGCCGCTACCTGCTGCTGGTGTTCACCGATACGCGCAGCCCCGAACAGCGTGCCAACGACTCGGCCGAAGCCCAGGAGGCGGCCGATCGCGAGGCCGCTGGCAAGCCCGGCGGCACACCCGCTACCGGTGCCGCTCCGGGGACTGCTGCACCTGCTGCACCTGCTGCCACGACGCCTTCCGTACCGGCCCCGGCCGGCGCGGCATCTTCGACACCGGCCACGCCGCCCGCCAACCGGGAGAACCGCTGATGGTCAGCGCCCGCTCGAACAATGGCTGGGTGATCTGGTTCAGCCTGGTCCTGGCGCTGTTGCTCAGCGTCGCGCCCATGCCGACCTTCATGGAAGTCGGGCGGCCGCTGTGGCCCGCGCTGCTGCTCACCTACTGGACCCTGGCCCTGCCGCACCGCGTGGGGATGACCACCGCCTGGCTGGTGGGAATCGCCCAGGACGTGCTCTACGGCACCCTGCTGGGGCAGAACGCGCTGATCCTGGCGCTGATCACCTTCCTCGTGCTGGCCCTGCACCAGCGCTTGCGCATGTTTCCCATGTGGCAACAGAGTCTGGTGCTGATGGTGGTCTTCGGCCTGGCCCAGCTGGTGCAGCTGTGGCTCAACGCCCTGACCGGCAACCGCCCGCCGACGCTGTTGTTCCTCTTGCCCGCCCTGGTCAGCGCCTTGCTCTGGCCCTGGGTTTTCGCCGCCCTGCGCGGCCTGAGCCGCCGTCTCAACGTCAACTGACCGGCCCGCGGCCATGCCGCGTGCCTTCTCGACATGGAGAAGTCCCAGCATGGCCACGCTCCACCTGGCATCCGGCTCGCCCCGCCGCCGCGAACTGCTCGCCCAGATCGGCGTCCCCTTCCAGGTTCTTTCCGCTGCCATCGATGAGTCCGTACGCCCCGGCGAGACGGCCGAGGGCTACGTCGAGCGCCTGGCCCGTGAAAAGGCCGCCGCCGGCCTGGCTGCGCTCGGTGATGCCGCAGCCGGCACCTGCGTGCTGGGGGCCGACACCTCGGTGGTGCTCGATGGCCGTATCCTCGGCAAACCCCTGGATCGCGACCATGCCCTGGCCATGCTGGCGGACCTCTCCGGGCGCGAACACCAGGTGCTGACCGCCGTGGCGGTGGCCCAATCCGGCCTGTGCCGCTCGCGCCTGGTGACCAGTCGGGTACGCTTGCGTGTCATCCCCCAGGCCGAGCGCGAGGCCTACTGGGCCACCGGTGAACCGCTGGACAAGGCGGGCGGCTACGCCATCCAGGGGCTCGGTGCGGTGTTCGTCGAGAATATCCAGGGGAGTTATTCCGCCGTTGTGGGTCTACCGTTGCTGGAAACGGCGGACTTGCTGGGCGAATTCGGCATTTCTGTTTGGCAGCGGGTCGGGTAGGTTCTCAGCATGAGCGAAGAGATTCTGATCAATATCACGCCGATGGAATCGCGCGTGGCGGTGGTGGAGAACGGGGTGCTGCAGGAGGTGCATGTCGAGCGCACCCAGCGCCGTGGCATCGTCGGCAACATCTACAAGGGCAAGGTGGTGCGGGTGCTGCCGGGCATGCAGGCGGCCTTCGTCGACATCGGCCTCGACCGTGCGGCCTTCATCCACGCCTCGGAGATTTCCAACCGCGAAGGCAGTGCGGTGGAGAACATCACCGCCCTGGTCCACGAGGGCCAGGCCCTGGTGGTACAGGTGACCAAGGACCCCATCGGCAGCAAGGGCGCACGCCTGACCACGCAGCTGTCCATACCCTCGCGCTACCTGGTCTACATGCCGCGCACCGCGCATGTGGGCATCTCGCTGAAGATCGAGGACGAGGCCGAGCGCGAGCGCCTCAAGCAGGTGGTCGCCGACTGCGTCGCCGCCGAAGGCATCGAGGAGACCGGTGGCTTCATCCTGCGGACCGCTGCCGACGGCGCGCGGGCGGAGGAAATCCTCGTCGACATCCGTTACCTGCGCCGCCTGTGGGAGCAGATTTCCTCGCAGATGCAGAGCGCCCCGGCGCCTTCGGTCATCTACGAAGACCTGAGCCTGGCCCTGCGCACCCTGCGTGACCTGGTGAACCCGCGGATCGAGAAGATCCGCATCGACTCCCGCGAGACCTTCCAGAAGGTCACCCAGTTCGTCGACGAGCTGATGCCCGAGATCGCCGACCGCCTGGAGCACTACCCCGGCGAGCGCCCGATCTTCGATCTGTACGGCGTCGAGGACGAGATCCAGAAGGCGCTGGAGCGCAAGGTGCTGCTGAAGTCCGGCGGCTACCTGATCATCGACCCCACCGAGGCGATGACAACCATCGACGTGAACACCGGCGCCTTCGTCGGCCATCGCACGCTCGAAGAGACCATCTTCAAGACCAACCTCGAGGCGGCCACCGCCATCGCCCGCCAGCTGCGCCTGCGCAACCTGGGCGGCATCATCATCATCGACTTCATCGACATGGAGGATGAGGAGCACCAGCGCCAGGTCCTGCGGACGCTGGAGAAGCAGCTGGAGCGGGACCACGCCAAGACCAACATCATCGGCATCACCGAGCTCGGCCTGGTGCAGATGACCCGCAAGCGCACCCGTGAAAGCCTGATGCAGAACCTCTGCGAACCCTGCCCGAGCTGCCAGGGCCGCGGCATGCTGAAGACCGCCGAGACCATCTGCTACGAGATCTTCCGCGAGATCCTCCGCGAGGCCCGTGCCTACCAGGCCGAGGGCTACCTGGTGCTGGCCAACCAGAAGGTGGTGGACCGCCTGCTGGATGAGGAGTCGGGCAACGTTGCCGATCTCGAGGCCTTCATCGGGCGCACCATCAAGTTCCAGGTCGAGAGCATGTATTCCCAGGAGCAATACGATGTCGTGCTGCTCTGAGGGCCTGAACTGATATGGCGCGCAAGGGCCTGTCCCTCGTCACCCTGCTGCGTACCCTGCTGGCGCTCTGCGCGCTGGGCCTGGTGCTCGCCGCCCTCTATGTGAGCCTCGGTCGGCAACTGGTGCCGCTGGTGGCCGAGTACCGGGGCGAAGTCCAGGAGAAGGCCCGCGAGGCCCTTGGCGAACCCCTGCTGATCGGCAGCCTCGAAGGGCGCTGGCAGGGCATGGGGCCGGTGCTGGTCGCCCATGACGTCACGCTCGGGGAGGGCGACGAGGTCCTGCGCCTGGACCAGGTGCGCGTGGTGCCCGACCTGCTCGGCAGCCTGCTGGCGCGCAGTGCGCGCATCGCCAGCCTCGAGGTCGAAGGCCTGCAGCTACAGGTACAACAGGACGAAGCCGGCAAGTGGACCCTGGCCGGCATGCCCGCCCGGGACGACCAGGCTCCGTTCGATGCGCGCAAGCTGCTCGATGGCTTCAAGTACGTCCAGCGCCTGTCCCTGCTCAACAGCCAGGTCACCCTGGAGCCCTGGAAGCAGAAGCCGGTCACCTTCACCTATGTACAGACGACCCTCAGCGGCAGCGCAGCCCGGCAGCGCCTGGACGGCCGCCTGACGCTGCCGGACGGCCAGCCGCTGAGCCTGCGCCTGCGCACCCGCATCGATCCCGACGCGCTGCTGGGCAGCGAGGCGGAGATCTACCTCAGCCTGCCCCAGAGCGACTGGGCGCGCTGGTTGCCCAGGAGCCTGACCCGTGACTGGCGTGTCGAGCAGCTCAAGGGGGGGGGCGAACTCTGGGCCGATTGGAAGCGCGGCGCCCTGCAAGGCGCGGTGGCCCGGTTGCATGTCGGCGAACTGCGCGGCAGCTACGCGCAGCGCAAGCCCGTGGCCGTCCAGGACCTGGCGGTGGACGCCTATTTCAATCGCAGCGACAAGGGCATGAGCCTGCTGCTGGATTCCCTGGCGGTGAGCGTCGGCGAGCAGCGCTACAGCAACGCCCACATCCGCCTGGAGCAGGTGCAGGACAACGGGCAGGGCGAGGCCGAGTGGAAGCTCGCCGCCGACCGCCTCGACCTCGATCCCCTGGTGCCGCTGGTGGAGGGCCTGGTGCCGCTGCCGGACCTGGCCGCGGAACTGGTCAGCGGGCTCAAGCCCCGTGGTGCGCTGCGCAATCTGCAGGCGGTCTACCGGCCCCAGGTGGAGGGTGCCCGGCGCATCGGCTTCAGCGCCAACCTGGAGCGCATCACCTTCAATGCCGTGCATGGCGCGCCGGCGGCCGAGAACGTCAGTGGCAGCATCACCGGCGACCTGGCCGGCGGCGAGCTGCGGATGGATTCCGATGATTTCGCCCTGCACCTCGATCACCTGTTCCCCAAGCCCTGGCGCTACCGCGAGGCGCACGCGCGCCTGACCTGGAAGCTGGATGACCAGGCGTTCACCCTGATCAGCCCCTACCTCCAGGTGGTCGGCGATGAAGGCAAGGTCGCAGGCGACTTCCTCATCCGCCTGCTGCGCGACCCGGCCCAGGAGGACTACATGGACCTGCGCGTCGGCCTGCACGACGGCGATGCGCGCTACACCGAGAAATACCTGCCGACCCTCTCCAGCGGCCTCAGCCCGGCCCTGGCCGAGTGGCTGAAGACCGCCATCAAGGGCGGCGCGGTCGACGAGGGGTTCTTCCAGTACCAGGGCTCGCTGCAGCACGACTCGGTGCCGGAATCGCGATCCATCAGCCTGTTCTTCAAGGTCCACGATGCCGAGCTCGCCTACCAGCCCGGCTGGCCGGCGCTGCGCGAGGCCCGTGGCGATGTGTTCATCGAGGACAGCGGCGTGCGGGTGCGGGTGCCCAGTGCGCGCATTCTCGACAGCCGCATCAGCGATGCGCGTGCCGATGTGCCCCACGTCGAGCATGGCCAGGTGCCGCGCCTGCGGGTCCGGGCCAAGCTGGACAGCAGCTTCGGCGATGGCCTGAAGATCATGCAGGAAGCGCCGACGCCAGCCGCCGAGGTGATGGCCGGCTGGCAGGGCGAAGGCACCCTGGACGGCAGCCTGGACCTGGACATCCCGCTGGAGAAGGCCGGTGGCGAGCCCCGGGTGATCGTCGACCTGGCGACCCGTGAATCGCGCTTGAAGTTCGCCAAGCCGAGCCTCGAACTCACCGACCTCGACGGCGCCTTCCGCTTCGATACCGCCAGCGGCCTCAGCTCGCCGCAGATACGCGGCAAGGCCTTCGGTCGCGAAGTCACCGCCAAGGCGGTCGCCGAAGGGCGCAATGGCAAGGGCCGCACGCGCATCCAGGCCAGCGGCCGCGCCGCGATCAAGGATGTCTCGGGCTGGCTGGGCGTGACCCGGCCCCTGCCGGTCGCCGGCGATGTTCCCTACCAGCTCGACCTGTTGCTGGATGGCAAGGACAGCCAGTTGCGCATCGCCTCCAGCCTCAAGGGCGTATCCGTCGACCTGCCGGCGCCTTTCGGCAAGGCTGCCGACGAGGTGCGTGACAGCCAGTGGCGCATGACCCTGGATGGCCCGGAGCGGCGCTACTGGTTCGACTATGGTGGGCGCGCCAACCTCGCGGTTGCCGCGCCCGCGACGGATTTCACCCAGGCACGCGGCGAACTGCTGCTGGGTTCGGGCAGCGCGAGCATGCCGTCGAACCGCGGCATCCGGGTGCGCGGCACCCTGGACGAGCTGGACCTGGCGGCCTGGCAGGCGGTGCGGGATCGCTACGCCGCCAAGGACGCCGGTGACGCCGTCGGCCTGCTGCAGGGCGCGGACCTGCGCATCGGTCATTTCAGCGGCATGGGCATGAGCCTTGAGGATTTCCGCATCGGCCTGGCGCGGGGCGATGCGTTGTGGAAAGTCGATCTGGACAGCGACCTGCTGCAGGGCAGCGTCAACCTGCCCGATGCCGAGGGGGCGCCCATCGTCGTCGACATGGCCCGCGTGCGCCTGCCCAAGCCGCCGGAGAACGACGAGGCGGCGGAGGCCAGCCCCGACCCGCTCAAGGACATCGACCCCCATTCCATTCCGGCGCTCGATGTGCGCATCGCCCAGGTGCAGTTCGGCGACGAGCCGCTGGGGGCCTGGTCGCTCAAGGCGCGGCCGACGGCCCAGGGCACCCTGTTCAGCGATCTCGACCTCAACCTCAAGGGCCTCAAGATCACCGGCTCCACCGGCTGGGAGGGCAACGCCGGGGCGAGCTCCAGCTGGTACAAGGGGCGCCTGGAGGGCAAGAACCTGGCCGATGTGCTGCTGGCCTGGAACTACGCGCCCACCGCCACCAGCGAACGTTTCCGCCTGGACGCCGATGGTCGCTGGCCGGGCTCGCCGGCCTGGGTCAGCCTCAAGCGGTTCTCCGGCACCCTGGACGCCAGCCTGCGCAAGGGGCAGTTCGTCGAGGTCGAGGGCAGTGCCCAGGCGCTGCGTGTGTTCGGCCTGCTGAATTTCAACTCCATCGGCCGCCGCCTGCGCCTGGACTTCTCCGACCTGCTCGGCAAGGGCCTGGCCTATGACCGGGTGAAGGGCCTGCTGGTGGGCAGCGAGGGCGTCTTCGTCACCCGCCAGCCCATCGTCCTCGAAGGGCCCTCCAGCGGTGTCGAGCTCAAGGGCACGCTGGACATGGCCCACGACACCATCGACGCCAAGCTGCTGGTGACCCTGCCGGTGACCAACAACCTGCCGCTGGCCGCGCTGATCGTCGGCGCCCCGGCCATCGGCGGTGCACTGTTCGTCGTGGACAAGCTGCTGGGTGACAAGGTCGCGCGCTTCGCCAGCGTGCAGTACGAGGTGAAAGGGCCGCTGACGGAGCCGAAGATCAGTTTCGACAAGCCGTTCGAGAAGCCCAATTGATTCCGTCGGCCACGCGCTGGAGTAGCATGCGGCGATACCCGCTGTGGAGAATGCCATGACCTTCGCGGTGATCCAGATGGTCAGCCAGGACGATGTCCTGGCCAATCTTGCAGCCGCTCGTCGCCTGCTCGAGTCCGCCGCCGGGCGCGGTGCCCGCCTCGCCGTGCTGCCCGAGAACTTCGCCGCCATGGGCCGCCGCGACTACGGTGCGATCGGCCGCGCCGAAGCCCGGGGCGAGGGGCCGATCCTGCCCTGGTTGAAACAGACGGCGCGCGACCTCAGGTTATGGGTGGTCGCCGGAACCCTGCCGTTACCGCCGGACGATGCTCCGGATGCCAAGCCCAACGCCTGTTCGCTGCTGGTGGACGACCAGGGCGAGCGGGTCGCGCGCTACGACAAGATCCACCTTTTCGATGTCGATGTGGCCGATGCCCGTGGGCGCTACCGCGAGTCGGACGACTACGCCTTCGGTGATCGCGTGGTGGTCGCCGACACCCCCGTGGGGCGGCTGGGCCTGACGGTCTGCTACGACCTGCGCTTCCCCGAGCTCTACGGGGCGCTGCGCGAGGCCGGGGCCGAGCTGATCACCGCGCCGTCGGCCTTCACGGCGGTGACCGGCGCGGCGCACTGGCAGGTGCTGGTGAGGGCCCGTGCCATCGAGACGCAGTGCTATGTGCTGGCGGCGGGGCAGGGTGGCGTTCATCCGGGGCCGCGCGAGACGTTCGGGCATTCGTCTATCGTCGACCCATGGGGTCGTGTGCTGGCCGAGCAGGCCAGCGGTGAAGCGGTGCTGATGGCCAGCCGTGATGCGGACGAACAGCTGGCGGTGCGCCAGCGCATGCCGGTGACGGCACACAGAAGATTCTTGACGCCGGCCGCACCTGCGCCTGCGAGAACGGAGAAGTTATGAGCCAATTGTTGTTATCCGTCAGTGACCAGCTGCTGGCACCCGGCGGCCTCACCATCGAGCAGCTGCCGGGCGTGCTGGGCGAACTCGCCGGCCCGGGCATCGACGCTGCCGACCTGTACTTCCATGGCCAGGTCTCCGAGTCCTGGGTGCTGGAGGACGGCATCGTCAAGGACGGCAGCTTCCATCTCGACCAGGGCGTGGGCGTACGCGCGCAGTCCGGCGAGAAGACCGGTTTCGCCTACAGCAACGCGATCACTGCCGACGCCCTGGGCCAGGCGGCCCGCGCCGCACGCTCCATCGCCCGCGCCGGGCAGCAGGGCCGCGTACAGGCCTTCGCCAGCCCTGACGTGGCGCGGCTCTATGCACCTGACAGCCCGCTGGACGTGATCGACCGGGCGGAGAAGGTCGAGCTGCTCAAGCGCATCGACGTCGCCACCCGGGCGCTGGACCCGCGAATCAAGCAGGTCACCGTCAGCCTGGCCGGGGTCTGGGAGCACATCCTGGTCGCTGCCAGCGATGGCAGCCTGGGCGCCGACGTGCGACCGCTGGTGCGCTTCAACGTCAGTGTCATCGTCGAGCAGAACGGTCGTCGCGAGCGTGGCGGCCATGGCGGCGGCGGGCGTACCGACTACCGCTATTTCCTCCAGGAGGACCGCGCCATGGGCTACGCCCGCGAGGCGCTGCGCCAGGCACTGGTCAACCTCGAAGCCATCCCGGCACCGGCAGGAACCCTGCCGGTGGTGATGGGCGCGGGCTGGTCCGGCGTGCTGCTTCACGAAGCGGTGGGCCATGGCCTGGAGGGCGATTTCAACCGCAAGGGCAGCTCGGCGTACAGCGGGCGGATCGGCGAGAAGGTCGCCTCCAGCCTCTGCACCATCGTCGACGACGGCACCCTGGCGGGCCGTCGCGGCTCGCTGAGCCTGGACGACGAGGGCACGCCGACCCAGTGCACCACGCTGATCGAGAACGGCGTGCTCAAGGGCTACATGCAGGACAAGCTCAACGCCCGCCTGATGGGCGTGGCGCCCACCGGCAACGGCCGTCGCGAGTCCTATGCGCACCTGCCGATGCCGCGCATGACCAACACCTACATGCTGGCGGGGGAGAGCGACCCCGAGGAGATCATCGCGTCGGTGGAGCGCGGCATCTATTGCGCCAACCTGGGCGGCGGCCAGGTCGACATCACCAGCGGCAAGTTCGTGTTCTCCACCAGCGAGGCCTACCTGATCGAGAACGGCAAGATCACTGCGCCGGTCAAGGGCGCGACCCTGATCGGCAACGGCCCGGAGGCGATGAGCCGGGTTTCCATGGTCGGCAACGACTTGGCGCTGGACAGCGGCGTGGGCACCTGCGGCAAGGATGGGCAATCGGTGCCCGTGGGCGTGGGTCAGCCGACGCTGAAGATCGATGCGATCACGGTGGGAGGTACGGGCGCTTGAGGAGGGGCGTTGGGCGCTCGAAGCCGTGGACTCCCGGCTTCGAGCTTCCTGCGGCCTTTAACGCAGTCCGCGCTGGGTTTCGTCCAGGTCGCGGATGTATTTGAAGACCTTGCGCGCCGCGGCCGGCGGTTTGTTACGGGCCGCTTCGTGCTGGGCATGACGGATCAGGCTGCGCAGGTGCTGGCGGTCGGTTTCCGGGTATTCGACGACGAAGGATTCCAGGGTGCTGTCGTCCCCGCCGATGAGGCGGTCGCGCCAGCGCTCCAGGTTGTGGAAGCGCTCGTTGTACTGGCGGGTCGAGGCGTCGAGCTGGTCGACGAGGGCGACGATGGCCTCGATGTCCTGCTCGCGCATGAGCTTGCCGATGTATTGCAGGTGGCGCTTGCGGGCGATGTGGGCCTTGTGCTTCGGCGCTTCCAGCAGGGCCTTCTGCAGCGCATCGGTCAGCGGCAGCTTGGCGAGAACATCGGGTTTGAGCGTGGTCAGACGTTCACCGAGGTCCTGCAGGGCGTGCAGCTCTTTCTTGACCTGGGTTTTGCTCTTCTCTCCGGAGAAGTCGTCGTCGAGGTATTCAGACATGGGGGCGATCCAGTGGGAAACGCCGCCATGATAACCAGTCGGACGGGGATTGTCCGGCCCGGCTGGCGCCGCAATGATGCGGTCCGTGGGGCGGTGCGCCGGGTGCGTCCGCCCCGTCGAAAGGGTTTTGTGAACTGGAGTGGCTATGAGTGAAGTAGAAGTGGTCGGCCCGCAGGCCTTGCCCGAGTTGCAGGCACGGGTCGAACGCATCCTCGCCGAAGCCGGTCGCCAGGGTGCGACGGCCTGCGAGGTCGCGGTTTCGGTGGAGCAGGGTTTGTCGACCACGGTGCGCCAGCGCGAGGTGGAGACCGTCGAATTCAACCGCGATCAGGGCTTCGGCATCACCCTGTACGTGGGCCAGCGCAAGGGCTCGGCCAGTACCTCGGCGACCGGCGATGACGCCATCCGCGAGACGGTGGCGGCCGCGCTGGCCATCGCCAGGCACGCGTCCGAGGACGAGTGCGCCGGCCTCGCCGATCGCGGCCTGATGGCCCGCGACCTGCCGGACCTGGACCTCTACCACCCTTGGGCCATCACCCCCGAGCAGGCCGTGGAGCAGGCGCTGGTGTGCGAGGCGGCGGCCTTCGATGCCGACCCCCGCATCAGCAATGCCGATGGCACCACCCTCAGCACCCACCAGGGCTGCCGCGTCTACGGCAACAGCCATGGCTTCATCGGCGGCTACGCCAGCAGCCGGCACAGCCTGAGCTGCGTGATGATCGCCGGTGGCGAAGGGCAGATGCAGCGCGACTACTGGTACGACGTGAACCGCATCGGCACCCAGCTGACCGATGCGCAGGTCATCGGCCGCCGCGCCGCCGAACGCACGGTCAGCCGCCTGGGCGCGCGCCCGGTGCCCACCTGCGAGGTGCCGGTGCTGTTCGCTGCGGAACTGGCGACCGGGCTGTTCAGCAGCTTCCTGTCGGCGATCTCCGGCGGCAACCTCTACCGCAAGTCGTCCTTCCTCGAAGGAGCACTGGGGCAACGTCTGTTCCCAGAGTGGCTGAGCATCGACGAGCGCCCGCTGATCCCGCGCGCCATGGCCAGCGCCTCCTTCGACAATGACGGGCTGGCGACCTACGCCAAGCCGTTCGTGGAGAAGGGCGAATTGGTCTCCTACATCCTCGGCACCTATTCCGGCCGCAAGCTGGGCCTGCCCAGCACCGCGAACGCCGGGGGCGTGCACAACCTCTTCGTCACCCACGGGCAGGAAGACCAGAAGGCGTTGCTGCGTCGCATGGACCGGGGGCTGCTGGTGACCGAGCTGATGGGCCATGGCCTGAACATGGTCACCGGTGACTACTCACGTGGCGCAGCCGGCTATTGGGTGGAGAACGGCGAGATCCAGTTCCCCGTCCAGGAAGTCACCATCGCCGGCAACATGAAGGACATGTTCCGCCAGATCCTCGCCGTCGGCAGTGACCTGGAAGTACGAGGCAACATCCGCACCGGCTCGGTGCTGATCGAGCGGATGACGGTGGCGGGCAGCTGATCGCCCGGCCGTCGTCGAGGATGACGCGCCCTGGTGGCGCGTTTTTTATGGGCGTTTCTCCTGCGCCGATGGCCCCCAGCATGCTCGACGACACGACTTTCATGCGCTCCGGGAATCGGCGCTGTTGGGTGTCTTTTCACCAATCTGCCCACCATTGCCGTGAGGATTGCGTTCGCTGACGCGAGGCGGGGCAGCCTCCGACGCACTTTCACTTTGCAAGTTTCGGTAATGTTTATTATTCTCAAACGCGAATATTTGCTATTTGGGAATTCGCTGTGCAGTCCCGTCTCGACGAACCCCGGGCGTACTCCGATTGGCGCTGGCTTGGCCAGCGCATCCGCTGTGCCCTGACGCCGGATGAGCCGCGCCTGCTGACGCGCTTCCTCGACGATGGCCACGAGTTGGTCGTGCACCATGACCTGCCGGCCTGGCGCATTTTCGAAGGCAGCTTCCAGTTGCTGCTGGACAGCGCCACCGACCGCGCCCTGCCCTGGCACTGGCGCTGCTTGTGCCTCGATCACGCCTATCTACCCCTGCAGTCCCTGCGTCCGCTGGCGCGCGATCCGTTGCGCCGCCGGCGCCTGCTCGGGCTGCAGCGGCGCCTGGCAACCCTGCGCCTGGCGCCATCCCTGAGCTACATCGAACCGGAAGAAGGAAATACAGCGTGACTGATACCCGAATCGAACGCGACAGCATGGGCGAGCTGGAAGTGCCCGCCAAGGCGTTGTACGGCGCGCAGACCCAGCGGGCGGTGAACAACTTCCCGGTCTCCGGACAGCGCATGCCGGCAGCTTTCATTCGTGCACTGATCCTCGCCAAGGCTGCCGCTGCGCGGGCCAACGTCGACCTGGAGCAGATCAGCCCGGCCATGGGTGACGCCATCGTCAGCGCCTGCCAGGAGTTGCTGGCTGGCGACTTCATGGCGCACTTCCCGGTGGACGTGTTCCAGACCGGCTCCGGCACCAGTTCGAACATGAACGCCAACGAGGTGATCGCCACCCTGGCCAGCCGCCTGCTGGCGGAGAAGGTCAGCCCCAACGACCACGTCAACTGCGGGCAGAGCAGCAACGACATCATCCCGTCGAGCATCCACGCCAGCGCTGCCATCGAGGTGAGCGAGCGCCTGTTGCCCGCCCTCGGGCACCTGCTCAAGGTGCTCTGCGAGAAGTCCCTTGAAGTTCGCCCCTATGTGAAGACAGGCCGTACCCACCTGATGGACGCCATGCCGGTGCGCATGAGCCAGGTACTGGACGGCTGGGCCCAGCAGGTGCAGAGCAACATCGAGCACCTGCGTGCGCTGATGCCGAGCCTGCAGCAGCTGGCGCAAGGCGGTACCGCCGTCGGCACAGGGATCAATGCGCACCCGCGCTTCGCCGAGCGTTTCTGCGTCGAGCTCAACCTGCTCACCGGCCTGCAATTCACCCCGGGTAGCAACTTCTTCGCCCTGATCGGCTCCCAGGACACCGCGGTGGCCTTGTCCGGCCAGTTGAAGACGGTGGCGGTGACACTGATGAAGATCGCCAACGACCTGCGCTGGATGAACTCAGGTCCGCTGGCCGGCCTGGCCGAGATCGAACTGGAGGCGTTGCAGCCGGGCTCCTCGATCATGCCGGGCAAGGTCAACCCGGTGATCCCCGAAGCCACGGCCATGGTCGCCGCCCAGGTGATCGGCAATGACGCGGCGATCACGGTCGCCGGGCAGTCGGGCAACTTCGAGCTGAACGTGATGTTGCCGGTCATCGCCCACAACCTGCTGAACAGCATCCAGCTGCTCTCGAGCAGCAGCCAGTTGCTGGCCGACCGCGCGGTGGCGAGCTTCCGCGTCAATCAGCCGAAGCTGAACGAAGCGCTGTCGCGCAACCCCATCCTGGTCACTGCGCTGAACCCGATCATCGGCTACCTCAAGGCCGCCGAGATCGCCAAGCAGGCGTACCGGGAGGGCAGGGCGGTGATCGACGTGGCCGAGGAGAACACCGAGCTCGGCCGCGCCGAGCTGGAAAAGCTGCTCGACCCGGAGAAGCTCACCGAGGGCGGCCTCTAGCCGCGACCCGGGTGCCGCCCAGGCGGCGCCCTTCGCCCACCCGGAGGTGGCCGATGGAGTACTGGAAACGAACCATCGAGGCAGGCAACCACTGCTTCCGCGCCGGAGACTGGATCGAGGCGCGCGAGCGCTACCTGCAGGCCCTGGCCCAGGCGCAGATGCTCCTCGAGCGCTGGTCTGACCCGGACCAGGCGGTGGCCGCGTTCGTGGTCTCGCACCACAACCTGGCCGACCTGCACCTGATGCTCGGCCAACCGGAGGAGACTGCCGAGAACCTCTGCACCTGCCACGAGCGCCTGCTGCAGGTGCTGCGTGACACCAGCCTGCCCGAGGCGCTGCGCGACGTTGCCCTGCGCCATAGCCGCTGCACCTACAGCAGCCTGTTGCAGTTCATCCAGGAGCACGGCGCCTATCCCCGCACCGATCGCCTGCTCGGCATCGCCCCTGGGCACTCCTCGCAGGCGACGCCGCACCTTGCCCGCAGCCGCTACTACCACTGAACAAGGACCCGACATGACCTACAGCCTGCCCACGCTGCCCTACGCCTACGACGCCCTGGAGCCGCACATCGATGCACAGACCATGGAGATCCATCACAGCAAGCACCATCAGGCCTACATCAACAACCTCAACGCTGCGCTGGAGGGCAATCCCCTCGGTCAGCTGCCCGTGGAGTCGCTGCTGCGTCGCCTGGCCGAAGTGCCCGAGCCGCTGCGTGGTGCGGTGATCAACAACGGTGGCGGCCATGCCAATCATTCGTTGTTCTGGACCGTGATGTCGCCCAGTGGCGGCGGCGAGCCCCAGGGTACGGTACGGGCGGCCATCGAGGCCGAGCTGGGCGGCTTCGTTGCCTTCAAGGAGGCCTTCACCAAGGCGGCGCTGACGCGTTTCGGCAGCGGCTGGGCCTGGCTCAGCGTGGCACCGGGCAAGCGCCTGGTGGTGGAAAGCAGTGGCAACCAGGACAGCCCGCTGATGAACGGGCACGTACCGATCCTCGGGCTGGACGTCTGGGAGCACGCCTATTACCTGCGCTACCAGAACCGGCGCCCCGAATACATCGGTGCGTTCTACAACGTCATCGACTGGGCCGAAGTCGATCGTCGATACCGTGAGGCGATGGCCTGATGCCCGAACCCGACCTGCACGGCCTGGGCGCCGAAGGGCGCCTGCACCCGCCCAGCCGGGGCGCCATGCTGCCCCTGCTGCCGAGCGGGCTTTCCCTGCGCCAGGTCCTGGGGCTGTGTGTGATGCTCGCCGGTTGCGTGCTGCTGTCCTGGCAGGCGGTGCTGGCTGCCGAGCGTGCGCTGGAACCCCATCTCTGGCATGCCCTGAAGTCGGGCTCGCTGTGTGCGTTGGGCACCGCTGTCGGGACCTTGCCGGTGCTGTTCATGCGCGGCATCTCGGCGCGCACCTCCGACACCCTGCTGGGTTTCGGGGCCGGTGTGATGCTGGCGGCGACGGTGTTCTCGTTGCTGATCCCCGGCCTCGAGTCTGCCGGGCAGCTGGGTTTCTCCCGCTGGTCGGCAGGCTTCCTGATGAGCCTCGGCCTGTTGCTGGGGGCCAGCGCACTGTTCGGCCTTGGCAGGCTGTTGCCGGAGCGGCAGCTGGAGGTCGACACGCGAACCGATCGCCTAGTCCTGGCGCCGCGCATCCTGTTGTTCGTCATCGCCATCGTCCTGCACAACATCCCGGAGGGCATGGCCGTGGGGGTGGCCGCGGGTGCCGGGCTGGCGGGTGCGGACGGCCTGGCATTGGGCATCGCGCTGCAGGACCTGCCGGAGGGGCTGATCA
>NZ_QKRU01000065.1:0-38929 GCF_003234055.1 Pseudomonas sp. 57B-090624 | reverse complement strand
TGTGTTCAGCACCTGACATGAACTCTAACGCCAAGAATGCAGGCTGTCAACAGCAATCTACGAAATTAAAATTGAAATGTAGATGCTGACCTACAACACCGAATCAACAGCCTTTTCCGAATACCCAAAAAGAACAAATTGAGGTTTGCATGCGCAAGAACACCCCCATCCAGGCCCTGCTCGCCGCAGGCCTGCTTCTCGGTTCCCCATTCGTTTCCGCCGCCAGCAACCTGGTGTTCTGCTCCGAAGGCAGCCCGGCGGGCTTCGACCCCGGCCAGTACACCACCGGCACCGACTTCGACGCGGCATCCGAAACCCTGTTCAACCGCCTGGTGCAGTTCGAACGAGGCAGCACCCAGGCCGTCCCCGCCCTCGCCGAGAAGTGGGACATCTCCCCGGACAACCTCAGCTACACCTTCCACCTGCGCCAGGGCGTGAAGTTCCACAGCACCGACTACTTCAAGCCCACCCGCGAGTTCGACGCCGACGACGTGCTCTTCACCTTCCAGCGCATGATCGACAAGGAGCACCCGTTCCGTAAGGCGTACCCCAGCGAGTTCCCCTACTTCACCGACATGGGCCTGGACAAGAACATCGCCAAGGTCGAGAAGGTCGACGCGCACACCGTGCGCTTCACCCTCAACAGCGTGGACGCGGCCTTCATCCAGAACCTGGCGATGCCCTTCGCCGTGGTGCATTCGGCCGAATACGCCGACCAGTTGCTCAAGGCCGGCAAGGCCGCCGAGCTGAACCAGAAGCCCATCGGCACCGGCCCCTTCGTGTTCAAGCGCTACCAGAAGGACGCGCAGATCCGCTTCGCCGGCAACAAGGACTACTGGCAGCCGGGCGAGGTGAAGATCGACAACCTGATCTTCTCCATCAATACCGACGCCTCCGTCCGCGCGCAGAAGCTCAAGGCCGGCGAGTGCCAGATCACCCTCAACCCGCGCCCCGCCGACCTCGAGTCGCTGAAGCAGAACGCCAAGCTGCAGGTGCCGTCGAACCCCGGCTTCAACCTCGGCTACATCGCCTACAACGTCACCCACGCGCCCTTCGACAAGGTCGAGGTGCGTCGCGCGCTGGACATGGCAGTGAACAAGCCCGCCATCATCGACGCCGTCTACCAGGGCGCCGGCCAGCTGGCGGTCAACGCCATGCCGCCCACCCAGTGGTCCTACGACGAGACCATCAAGGGCAGCGAGTACAACCCCGAGAAGGCCCGCGAGCTGCTCAAGGCCGCCGGCGTCAAGGAAGGCACCGAGATCACCCTCTGGGCCATGCCCGTGCAGCGCCCCTACAACCCCAACGCACGGCTGATGGCCGAGATGCTCCAGGCCGACTGGGCCAAGGTCGGCATCAAGGTGCGCATCGTCAGCTACGAATGGGGCGAGTACATCAAGCGCGCCCACGCCGGCGAGCACGACGCCATGCTGATCGGCTGGACCGGCGACAACGGTGACCCGGACAACTGGCTCGGCACCCTCTACGGCTGCGACTCGATCAACGGCAACAACTTCTCCAAGTGGTGCGACCAGGACTACGACAAGCTGGTCAAGCAGGCCAAGAACGTCACCGACCAGGCCCAGCGCACCGAGCTGTACAAGCAGGCCCAGCAGTTGCTGCAACGTGAAGTGCCGATCACCCCGATCGCCCACTCCACCGTCTACCAGCCCATGAGCAAGAGCGTGCAGGGCTTCAAGATCAGCCCCTTCTCCACCAACTCCTTCTATGGCGTTTCCAATGCGCCCTAGCCGCACCTGACGAACCCGGCGGGCCCCACGCCCGCCGGCTTTCGCGGCCCGTTCCGGGCCACTCCGTGAACCCCATCTCCATCCGACGCCAGATCGGAGGAGGCCTCTTTCATACCTGCCCCAACGAGTTCGCAAGGATGCAGCGCTTGCGCGCGTCGGCACCGGCTTGCCCGGCGTCGGCGGCAGTCCGCATGAGCGTTCCTTGTTTCGATGAAGAAGCGATAACAAAAAAGGAGCACACGTGATGAAATCCACCCCCTTCCAACGAGCAACCCTGGGATTGGCACTGATGGCTGCCAGCGCACACCTCTTCGCCGCCGAAGAGGAAAAGGTCCCGCCGGTGCCCGAGAACCCCAGCTACGCCGCCCAGGTGCAGAACATCCCGTCGGTGGAGAAACCGGTGAAGGGCCAGGCCGGCGCCACCGGCTTCCTCGAAGGCCAGAGCCTGACCCTGACCACCCGCAACTTCGCCGCCCGCGAGCAGATGAAGGACGGCTTCGGCTTCACCATCCCCAAGGATGACGGCCCGCAGCGCACCCACAGCCGCCGCGCCTGGGTGCAGGGCACCCAGCTGAAATACAGCTCCGGCTACACCGAAGGCACCATCGGCTTCGGCCTGGACGTGGCGGCCTTCAACGCCATCAACCTGGAACGCGGCAAGGGCCGCATCGGCGGTGGCGGCAACCGCACCCTGGCCGACAGCAACGGCCACGGCCAGGAGGAATGGTCCAAGCTCGGCGTCGCCAACGTGCGCCTGCGCGCCTCCAACACCGAGTTCAAGGCCGGCCGCTTCCTGGTGGACACTCCGGTGCTCAGCTACATCGACAACCGCGCCCTGCCCTCCAGCTTCACCGGCTACGCGGTGACCAGCGAGGAATTCGATGGCCTCGCCCTGCAGGCCGGCAGCTTCCGCCGCGCCAGCCCGCGTACCGGTGCCGGCGACGAAGCCTTCACCACCGAATACGGCACCCGTGAGGTCACGGGCGAGCACATGCATTACCTCGGCGGCAACTACAAGCCGCTGGATAACCTCGAGGTCGCCGTATACGCCGGCCGCTTCGAAGACGTCTGGGACCAGTACTACCTGAGCGTGGCCCACGACCTGGGCGACCGCGAGACCCTGTCCCTGCGCACCGCCTTCAACGGCTACCGCACCCGCGACACCGGCGACCGCAAGGCCGGCTACATCGACAACGACACCTTCAGCCTGGCCTTCACCCTGGCCCACCAGGCCCACGCACTGACCCTGGCCTGGCAGCAGGTCGACGGCAACGAGTACTTCGACTACATCCACGAGACCGCCGCCATCTACCTGGCCAACTCCCTGCTCTCGGACTACAACAGCCCCAACGAGAAGTCCGCGCAGATCCGCTACGAGACCGACTGGAGCTACTTCGGCATCCCCGGTTTCTCCACCACCGCCTGGTACGCCAAGGGCTGGGACATCGACGGCACCCACTACGACGGTGACCGCAACGGCGCCTACGGCAACTACGCGGAAGTGCGCGCCATGGACGACGAGCACCACCGCGAATACGGCCTGATGGCGGCCTACAAGGTGCAGAGCGGGACCATCAAGGACAGCACCTTCAAGGTCACCTACATGTCCCACAAGGCGAGCAAGCAGCAGATCGACGGCAGCGTGAACGAGCTGCGTATCGTCAGCACCTTCCCCTTCGACCTGCTCTGACATGGATGCGGCGCCGGCCCCGAGCCGGCGCCTGGAGGATTCGACATGAAGCTACGTTACCTGCCCCTGCTGGCAGCCCTCGCCGCCGCCAGCGCCCAGGCCCAGAACCTGGTGGTCTGCACCGAAGCCGCGCCCGAGGGCTTCGACATCGTGCAATACACCGGCGCGGTGACTGCCGACGCCACCGCCGAGACCGTGTTCAGCCGCCTGCTGGCCTTCAAGCCCGGCACCACCGAGCTGATCCCCGGCCTGGCCACCAGCTGGGAGATCAGCGACGACGGCCTGGTCTACACCTTCCGCCTGCGCCCGGACGTGAAGTTCCACGCCACCGACTGGTTCACCCCCAGCCGCCCCTTCAACGCCGACGACGTGGTCTGGACCTTCCAGCGCGCCCTCGACCCCAAGCACCCCTGGCACGAGTCGGCGCAGCGCGGCTACGCCTACTTCGACGCCATGGGCATGCGCGAGCTGATCAAGTCCGTGGAGAAGGTCGATGCGCTCACCGTGCGCTTCACCCTCACCCACCCGGAGGCGCCCTTCCTGGCGGACATGGCCATGCCCTTCGCCTCCATCTACTCGGCCGAGTACGGCGACCAGCTGCTGGCCGCCGGCAAGACCAACCAGCTCAACCAGTTGCCCGTCGGCACCGGCCCCTTCGTCTTCGCCCGCTACGCCAAGGACGCCCAGGTGCGCTACAAGGCCAACCCGGACTACTTCCGCGGCAAGCCCGAGATCGACAACCTGGTGTTCGCCATCACCCTCGACCCCAACGTGCGCTTGCAGAAGGCGCGGGCCGGCGAGTGCCAGGTGGCGCTCTACCCGAAACCCGAGGACGTCGCCGGCGTGCGCACGGACAGCCGCCTGGCGGTGGACGAGATCGACGCCCTGCTGACCACCTACGTGGCCATCAACACCCAGCACAAGCCGCTGGACGACACCCGAGTGCGCCAGGCCATCAACCTCGCCATCGACAAGCAGGCGATGATCCGCGCGGTGTTCGGCGAGGGTAACGCCAGCGTGGCGGTCAACCCCTTCCCGCCGACCCTGCTGGGCTACAACCATGCGATCGAGGATTGGCCGCACGACCCGGAGAAGGCCCGCGCGCTGCTCGCCGAGGCCGGGGTGAAGGACCTGAAGATCACCCTCTTCATCCGCAACGGCACCTCGCCTACCATCCCCAACCCCGCGCTGGCGGCACAGATGATGCAAGCGGATCTGGCCAAGGCCGGCATCCAGATGACCATCCGTTCGCTGGAATGGGGCGAGCTGCTCAAGCGCTCCAAGGGCGGCGAGCACGACATGGTGCTGCTGGGCTGGGCCGGCGACAACGGCGACCCGGACAACTTCCTCAGCCCCAACCTGTCGTGCGCGGCGGCCGAGTCCGGGGAAAACCAGGCGCGCTGGTGCGACCAGGCGTTCGAAACGCTGATGCAGAAGGCCCGCACCATCAGCGAGCCGGCGGAACGGGCGAAGCTCTATGAACAGGCCCTGGAGGTTTTCCACCGTGAATCCCCATGGATTCCCCTGGCACACCCTAAGCTGTTCAATGTGCGCCGGAGCAACATCGAGGGCTATGTGATCAGCCCTCTGTCCAACAACAACTTCGCCACCACCCGGGTGAAGTAACGGCGGCCCCGCGGCGGTCCAACCCATCGCCGCGAGACGCCCGACAACAAGAACAGCGCCCGCCCACCGTTACCCACGGAAGCGGGCGTGATACCTGAGGAGTCAACCCCCGAGATGCTCAGTTTCATCGCCCGCCGACTGGGGCTTCTGATCCCCACCTTCTTCGGCATCACCCTGCTCACCTTCGCGCTGATCCGCCTGATACCCGGCGACCCGGTCGAAGTGATGATGGGCGAACGCCGGGTCGACCCCGAAATGCATGCCCAGGCGATGACCCGCCTCGGCCTCGACAAGCCCCTGCGCGAGCAGTACTTCGACTACATCGGCAAGCTCGCCAAGGGCGACCTGGGCGAATCCCTGCGCACCCGCGAAAGCGTCTGGCACGAGTTCCTCACGCTGTTCCCCGCGACCCTGGAACTGGCCCTGGCCGCCCTGCTGTTCGCCGGCACCCTGGGCCTGCTGGCCGGGGTGATCGCGGCGCTCAAGCGCGGCTCGCTGTTCGACCACGGGGTGATGGGCATCTCGCTGGCGGGCTACTCCATGCCGATCTTCTGGTGGGGCCTGCTGCTGATCATGTTCTTCTCCGTCTGGCTCGGCTGGACACCGGTCTCCGGGCGCATCGACCTGCTCTACGACATCGAGCCGGTCACCGGCTTCATGCTCATCGACACCTTGCTTTCCGATGAGGAAGGCGCCTTCCTCGACGCCCTGCGCCACCTGATCCTGCCGGCCATCGTGCTGGGCACCATCCCGCTGGCGGTGATCGCCCGCATGACCCGCTCGGCCATGCTCGAGGTGCTGCGCGAGGACTACGTGCGCACCGCCCGCGCCAAGGGCCTGTCGCCGGCCCGCGTGGTCTTCGTCCACGGCCTGCG
Source organism: Pseudomonas sp. 57B-090624 (assembly GCF_003234055.1). NCBI lineage: Bacteria > Pseudomonadati > Pseudomonadota > Gammaproteobacteria > Pseudomonadales > Pseudomonadaceae > Pseudomonas > Pseudomonas sp. 57B-090624. Next base: position 32,987 of record NZ_QKRU01000065.1, on the reverse strand, counting down.
CAACGCGCTGATCCCGGTGCTCACGGTGTTCGGCCTGCAGGTCGGCACGCTGCTGGCCGGTGCCGTGCTCACCGAAACCATCTTCTCCTGGCCGGGTATCGGCAAATGGCTGATCGAGTCGATCGGCGCCCGCGACTACCCGGTGGTGCAGAACGGCATCCTGCTGATCGCCTGCCTGGTGATCCTGGTGAACTTCGTCGTGGACGTGCTCTACGGCTTCGCCAACCCACGCATCCGCCACCAGCGCTGAGGACCCGACATGACCATCGCTCAGAACACGGTCGAACCGGCCATCCTCTACCCCTCGCCGATGAAGGAATTCTGGCGGGCCTTCTCCCACAACAAGGGCGCCGTCGGCGGTCTTGCCTTCATGATCCTCATCGTGATCTGCGCGCTGTTCGCGCCCTGGATCGCGCCCTACGACCCCAGCGAGCAGTTCCGCGACGCCCTGCTCACCCCGCCGGCCTGGCTCGAAGGCGGCCAGTGGCAGTTCGTGCTCGGCACCGACGAACTGGGCCGCGACCTGCTCTCGCGGCTGATCCACGGCGCGCGCCTGTCGCTGCTCATCGGCCTCGCCTCGGTGGTGATGTCGCTGCTGCCCGGTATCCTGCTGGGCCTGATCGCCGGCTTCGCCCCGCTGCTGGGCATGCTGATCATGCGCCTGATGGACATCATGCTGGCCCTGCCCTCGCTGCTGCTGGCGGTGGCCATCGTCGCCATCCTCGGCCCAGGGCTGATCAACACCGTGATCGCCATCGCCATCGTCTCGCTGCCCTCCTACGTGCGCCTGACCCGCGCCGCGGTGATGGTCGAGCGCAACCGCGACTACGTCACCGCCTCGCGCCTGGCCGGTGCCGGCATCTTCCGCCTGATGTTCATCACCGTGCTGCCCAACTGCATGGCGCCGCTGATCGTCCAGGCGACCCTGAGCTTCTCCTCCGCCATCCTCGATGCCGCGGCCCTCGGCTTCCTCGGCCTCGGCGTGCAACCGCCGACCCCGGAGTGGGGAACCATGCTGGCCTCCGCCCGCGACTACATCGAGCGCGCCTGGTGGGTGGTCTCGCTGCCCGGCCTGACCATCCTGCTCAGCGTGCTGGCGATCAACCTGATGGGCGACGGCCTGCGCGACGCGCTGGACCCGAAACTCAAGAATGCCGTCTGAGGAGCCCACCATGAGCCTTCTGGATATCAAGAACCTCGGCGTGCGCTTCGGCGACGCCAATGCGGTACCGGTGGTCGACGGCCTCGACCTTTCCGTGAACAAGGGCGAGGTGCTGGCCATCGTCGGCGAGTCCGGCTCCGGCAAGTCGGTGACCATGATGGCGCTGATGGGCCTGATCGACGCCCCCGGCAAGGTCACCGCCGACAGCATGCAGTTCGACGGCACCGACATGCTGCGCCTGAAGGGCAAGCAGCGCCGGCACATCGTCGGCAAGGACCTGGCCATGGTCTTCCAGGACCCCATGACCGCCCTCAACCCCAGCTACACCGTAGGCTTCCAGATCGAGGAAGTGCTGCACCAGCACCTCGGCCTCAAGGGCCGGGCCGCCCGCCAGCGCGCGCTCGAACTGCTCGAACGGGTGGAGATCCCCGGCGCCGCCAGCCGCCTCGACGCCTACCCGCACCAGCTCTCCGGGGGCATGAGCCAGCGCGTGGCGATCGCCATGGCCATCGCCGCCGAACCCAAGCTGCTGATCGCCGACGAGCCCACCACCGCCCTCGACGTCACCATCCAGGCGCAGATCATGGACCTGCTGCTGGACCTGCAGCGCGACCACGGCATGGCCCTGGTGCTGATCACCCACGACCTGGCCGTGGTCGCCGAGACCGCCGACCGCGTCTGCGTGATGTACGCCGGCCAGGCCGTGGAGATAGGCGAGGTGCCGCGCCTGTTCGACGCGCCCACCCACCCCTACACCGAAGCGCTGCTCAAGGCGATTCCCGAACACAGCCAGGGCCAGCGCCGCCTGGCCACCCTGCCCGGTATCGTCCCCGGCCGCTACGACCGGCCCCATGGCTGCCTGCTGTCGCCACGCTGCCCCTACGCCCAGGCCAGCTGCCGCGAACGCCGCCCCGGCCTGGACCCGCACGACCACGGCGCGGTGCGCTGCTTCTTCCCCCTTAATCTCGGCGAGGTGGCCTGATGAGTGCCGTACTGACCGCCCGTGACCTGACCCGTCACTACGACATCTCCCGTGGCCTGTTCAAAGGCACGGCCACGGTGCGCGCCCTCAATGGCGTGTCCTTCGAACTGCAGGCCGGCAAGACCCTCGCCGTGGTCGGCGAATCCGGCTGCGGCAAGTCCACCCTGGCCCGCGCCCTGACCCTGATCGAGATCCCCAGCTCCGGCTCGCTGCAGATCGCCGGGCAGGAAGTCACCCGCGCCAACGGCGCCCAGCGCAAGCAGATGCGCCGCGACGTGCAGATGGTGTTCCAGAACCCCTACGCATCCCTCAACCCACGGCAGAAGATCGGCGACCAGTTGGCCGAGCCGCTGCTGATCAACACCCAGCTGTCCCGCGCCGAACGCCGCGAGCAGGTGCAGGCGATGATGCAGCAGGTGGGCCTGCGTCCCGAGCACTACCAGCGCTACCCGCACATGTTCTCCGGCGGCCAGCGCCAGCGCATCGCCCTGGCCCGCGCCATGATGCTCAACCCCAAGGTGCTGGTGGCGGACGAACCCACTTCGGCGCTGGACGTCTCCATCCAGGCCCAGGTGCTCAACCTGTTCATGGACCTGCAGGAACGCTTCAACACCGGCTACGTGTTCATCTCCCACAACCTCTCCGTGGTGCAGCACGTGGCCGACGACGTGCTGGTGATGTACCTCGGCCGCCCGGCGGAGATCGGCCCGGCGGAACTGATCTACAGCCGCCCGCTGCACCCCTACACCCAGGCGCTGCTCTCGGCCACGCCGACCATCCACCCGGACCCGGCCAAGCCGAAGATCAAGATCGTCGGCGAACTGCCCAACCCCCTCGACCCGCCCAGCGGCTGCGCCTTCCACAAGCGCTGCCCCTACGCCACCGAACGCTGCAAGGTGGAAGTCCCCGAGCTGCGCCCGCTGGACGCCCGCCAGGTGGCCTGCCACCACGCCGAAACCATCGCCCCGTAACCCCGCCCCACGAACCCCATCGCCACGATGGGGTTCGCTGGCCCGTGATGACCGCTCTGTAGGAGCGAATTCATTCGCGATGCCCGTAGGTCGGGTGAAACCCGACACATACATCCCCTGTCACGCGGGTTTCACCCGCCCTACATCTCCCGCAACAGCGCCAGCCTGACCCCGAAGCCCACCAGCACACCACCGAACAGCCATTGCTGGATGCGCTGGGCCAGCGGTCGCCTGCCCAGCCAGCGCCCGATGCCGGCACCGGCCAGCGCATAGCAGGCATCGAAGGCCAGGCCCACGCCCACCAGCACCGCACCCAGCAGGGTGAACTGGGCGAACAGCGGCCCCGCCGCCGGGTCGACGAATTGCGGCAACAGCACCGAGCAGAACAGCAGCGCCTTGGGGTTGAGCAGGTTGGTCAACAGCCCACGGCGGATCGCCGGCCACCAGGCACCGCCCAGGGGAACACCTTCTCCTCCGGGGCCCGCCACCAGGTCCGAAGCCGGCGTCTGCAGGATGCGCACGCCGATCCACAGCAGGTAGGCCGCACCAGCGAGACGCACCAGGTCGAAGGTCCAAGGCGCGGTGCGGAACAGCACCGCCAGGCCCAGACCCGCCAGCGCCACATGGCAGGCGCGCGCCACTGCCAGCCCCAGCGTCGTGGCCAGCGCCAGGGCGCGGCCCTGGCGGGCACCGGTCTGCAGCAGCAGGATCATGTCCGGCCCCGGCAGCAGGTAGGCCACTGCCAGGGCCATCAGGAATACGCCGATGTCCGCCATCACCTTCTCCTCCACGTCTGTGAGAGGAAAATTCTATGCCCGAAGGCCAGGGCAGGTGCTTGCGTATTCCGCCACGAAGAGGATACTGTTTAGCACGAACAAACACTTATCCACAGTATGACCATCCACTTATGCCAAATCTCAAACTGGACGCCTTCGACCACAAGATCCTCGCCGCTCTCCAGCGCGATGGCCGCCTGAGCAACGTGCAATTGGCCGAGGAGATCGGCCTGTCGCCCTCTCCCTGCCTGCGCCGGGTGCGCCTGCTGGAGGAAGCCGGGGTGATACGCGGGTACCAGGCCGACCTGGATCGCTACGAAGTGGGGCTGGGCCTGACGGTGTTCGTCGGCATCAAGGTCGAGCGCCACAGCCCCGACCGCGCCGACGCCTTCCGCGAGGCGGTGGTGCTGCTGCCGGAAGTGATCTCGGTGCACCTGGTGTCCGGCGAGGCGGATTTCCTGCTGCAAGTGGTGGTGCCGGACCTGCGCGCCTACGAACTCTTCCTCACCAACCACCTGATCAAGCTGCCCGGCGTCAGCGACATCCGCAGCAACTTCGCCATCCAGACGGTGAAGGCACCGGGCCCATTGCCCCTCAACCACCTGCCGAGGTGATACACCGGCGGCTCCCTTCCCGTGCTGAAGCACGGGCTGCGGAACGAAACGGCTCTTGTAGGTCGGGTGCAACCCGACGCCCTACGAACCGGCGCCGAAGAAGCGGCGGAACGCACGCACCTCGGCCTGTACCGCCGAGATATCCACAGCCTGGAAACGCAGCCTCTGGTGCGCCGCGCACTGGGCCAGGCGGTCGCAGTCCCGGGGGTGCAGCCAGCCGAGGATGGGGTAGCCGCCCATGGTCTGTTGGTCGGCCTGGAGGATGATCGGCTGGCCATCCGGCGGGACCTGCACGGTGCCGCGCACCACGCCCAGGGACCATTGCCGCTGCGGCGCACGGATCGCCTCGCCCTGCAGGCGCGCACCCATGCGATCCGATTGCGGGCTGAGCTGCCAGGGCCGCTCGAAGAAGGCCTGCAACTGGTCGTTGGCGAACTGCCCGGCATCGCCGCCGAGCATCACCCGCAGCGGCCGCTCGGCGCGGTAGTCCGGCTGCCAGGGCCAGGGCACGCTGGCGCCACGCTCGAAGTGACCGCCCCCGCCCGGCAGCAGGTCGCCGTCGGCCAGCCTCGCGCCCCGGCCGCCCAGCCCGCCGAGGCCTTCGCGCACCTGGCAGGCGACGCTGCCCAGCACCGGCTCGACACGGAAGCCACCGGCGATGGCGAGGTAGGCCCGCTGGCCGCTGCGGGCGAACCCCAGCGTCAACCGCTGCCCGGCGCGCAGCGCGAAGCGTGACCAGTTGGGCCGTGCCTCGCCATCCAGGGTGATGGGCAGGTCCGCGCCGCACAGTGCCACCCAGGTGTCGCCGAGGCTCTCCAGCTCGACGCCGCCCAGGGCGATCTCGACCAGGGGGCGGCCCGGCGCATTGCCCAGCAGGCGGTTGGCCCAGGCAGCGGCATGACGATCCATGGGCCCGGCCGGCGACACACCCAGGTGTTGCCAGCCCTGACGGCCGCTGTCCTGCAGCAGGCTCAGCGGCCCGGCCTTCAGCAGGCGCAGGCCGTTCATGGCTCGCCCCGCTCGCGGCGATAGGTGGGTTCGTCGATGGGCACGAAGCGCACGCAGTCCCCCAGTGCGAGCGGGCACGGGGGCTCGCTCACCGGATCGAACAGCGGTCGGGGGCACAGGCCCAGCAGGTGCCAGCCACCCGGTGAGGCCTGTGGATAAATCGCCGTCTGCCGCTCGGCGATGGCCAGGCTGCCCGCCGGCACCCGCGTGCGCGGACTGCTGCGACGCGGCAGGGCAAGGCGCCTATCGACCTCGCCCAGGTAGGCGAACCCCGGCGCGAAACCGATGGCACCGACCCGGTAGAGGGTGGCGCTGTGCAGCTCGATCACCTCGGCCGGGTCCAGCCCGCAGGCCTGCGCCACCCAGGCCAGGTCCTCGCCGCCATACCAGACGGGCATTTCGTGCACGCGCCCTGCCTGCTCGGGCACCGTCGTCCGCTGCCACTGCTGCAGCAGCGGCTCCAGGTCGGCGGCCAGCTGCGTGGGATCGGTGCGCAGCAGGTCGTAGTGCAGCAGCAAGGTGGTCCAGCCCGGCACCAGGTCGCGGAGCTGGCAACCCAGGCGCTGGTGGATGGAGTCGGCGAGCTGCGCGATACGAAGCGGCAGGCGCGCATCCGGCTCGTCGGCCAGCACCAGCAGCAGCGCCTCGGCGCCGACCGGCTCGATGCGGATCACAAGGCGTCCAGATGGGCTCGCAGGCGTCGCAGCACCGCCAGGGATCCGGGGTTGTCGCCGTGCACGCAGAGGCTGTCGGCCACCAGTTGCAGGGGCTTGCCGTCGATATCGACGAACGCCTCGCCCCGGGCGATGGCCACCGCCTGGGCGATGATGCGCTCGGGGTCATGGTGCACGGCACCCTCCAGCCGGCGCGGCGCCAACTGGCCATCGGACAGGTAGGCGCGATCGGCGAAGGCTTCGAACATCAGCGGCACGTCGGCGGCATCGGCCAGCCGCAGCTCGCGACGGTTGTCGGCCAGGGCCAGCACCATCAGCGGCAGGCCCTTGCGGTAGCTGGCGCAGGCGTCGAGCACCGCCTCCAGCAGGGCGTCGTTGCGCACCAGGTCGTTGTACAGCGCGCCGTGGGGCTTTACATAGGCGACCTGGGTGCCGGACGCGCGACAGAACGCATCCAGCGCGCCGATCTGGTAGAGCACCAGGGCACGCACCTCGTCGGGCGGCAGCTCCATGCGCCGACGGCCGAAGCCGACCAGGTCCGGGTAGGCCGGGTGGGCGCCGATGGTCACGTCGTGGTCCACGGCCAGCTCGACGGTGCGCAGCATGGTCATGGGATCGGAGGCGTGGAAACCGCAGGCCAGGTTGGCCTGGTCCACCAGGGGCATGGCGTGCTCGTCGTCGCCCATGGCCCAGGCGCCGAAGCTTTCACCCATGTCGCAGTTCAGCAGGATTCGATTTTTCATCGCCTGATTATGGCGACAGCGGGCGGGCTGTGCGAGATGGGGCTATCCACAGGTCGATCGCGCCCGTAGCCCGGGCTTCAGCCCGGGAAGCACACCCGGGCCTGAAGCACAGCCCATGAACCGATCAATACACGTCGCGGCGGTAGCGGCCTTCGGCGGCGAGACGGTCCAGGCCCTCGTCACCCAGGAGCTCGCGCAGGACACCATCGACACCGTCGGCCATGCCCTGCAGGCTGCCGCAGATATAGAACACCGCGCCCGCCTCGACCCAGGCACGGACCTCGGCGCCGGCTTCGCGCAGGCGATCCTGCACATAGACCTTGTGTGCCTGGTCGCGGGAAAAGGCCAGGTCCAGCCGCTCCAGCTCACCACTGGCCAGCCAGCCTTCGATCTCGTCGCGGCAGTAGTAGTCGTGGGCCTGGTTGCGCTCGCCGAACAGCAGCCAGTTGCGGCCGTTGCCGGCGGCGACGTTGGCCTTGAGCAGCGCACGCAGGCCGGCGATGCCGGTGCCGTTGCCGATGAAGATGGCCGGGCGCTCGCCTTCCAGGCGGTGGAACCGGGCGTTGCGACGCAGGCGCAGCGGCAGGCTGGCGCCGGTCGGCAGGTAATGGGTGAGCCAGCCGGAGGCGATGCCCAGGGTCCCGTCGGCGTGCTGCTCCTGGCGCACGATCAGCTCCAGGGCGCCGTCGCTTTCCAGGGAGGCGATGGAGTACTGGCGCACCGAGAGCACGATCAGCGCATCCAGCAGCGCCTGCGGGTGCAGGCCCACCAGGTGCTCGAAGGAGTCCGGCAGCAGGCGCGCGCCCAGGGCCTGGCGCAGGGGCTGGGCGATGCCGTCCACGGTGACCGGGGCCTCGCCGTCGAGGCCATGCTGGTCGAGCCAGCGCTGGATGCGCGAGTCGGCCTGCCGCGGGAGGATCTCCACCAGGTCGCCGGCCTGCCAGCTGATCCGGCTGCCCGCCGGGGCACCCAGGCGCAGCAGCCAGGTGGATTCACCCTGGCTGCCGGGGTTGAGGTGTTCGCGAGCGTCCAGGGTCCAGGTTTCGAAAGGCTGCTCGGTCCATGCCGGCACCAGGCTGGAGCCGGACAGGCCGGCCAGTCGTTGCTGCCAGCTCTGCAGCGCGCCGGCATCGCCGTTGTCCACTTCCACCGTATCGAACAGGGGGTTGGCGCCCTGCCCCTGGAGCCAGGCCTGCAGGCGGTGGGCGAAGCCACAGAAGTGCCGGTACTGGCGGTCGCCCAGGGCGAGCACGGCAAAACGCAGGTCAGCCAGTTGCGAAGCCTGGCCCAGCACTTTGCGTTCAAAGCTGCGAGCGGCGTCCGGGGCCTCGCCGTCGCCAAAAGTGCTGACCACGAACAGGGCATTGCGCGCCTCGGCCAGTTGCCCGGCGTCCAGCTCGCCCAGTTGCTGCACACGCACCGGGAGGCCGGCGGCCTGCAGCTGCCCCGCACTCTGCCAGGCGAGCTGCTCGGCGAAGCCGCTCTGGCTGGCGAAGCCGATCAGCCAGGGCTCGCCGTCACCGCCCTGGCCGAGGCCACCACGAGCCGCCTTGATCGCGCGCTTCTTGCGCCGGCGGTCGAGGTAGAGCAGCCAGCCGGTGATGAAGAACAGCGGCATGGCGAGGCTCGCCAGCATCATCAGGATGCGCCCGGGCAAGCCGAAGTACTCGCCCACGTGCAGGGCGTAGATGCTGGTGAGCAGCTGCGCCTTGAAGCTCTTCTCGGCGTAGCGCTCGACGCGGGCGACCTTGCCGGTGGCCGGGTCGAGGGTGATCTGGTTCAGCGCGCGCGGGTGGGCGGCATCCTCCAGCAGGAAGAACACCGTCGCCGGCTGGCCGCCCACCGGGGGCAGGCGCAGGTTGTAGGCGGTCATGCCGGGGCCGGCCGCCTCGCGGATGCTGGCCCAGACGGCGTCGTAGTCCACCACCAGCGGCGGGCCCGACGGGGCTTGCTGCATACCCGGGCGGCCGCCTTCGCGGCGCTCGCCACGGCCTTCACCACGGCGCTCGCCCGGCTTGCCCTGCTGCTGTTCGACGGGTGCATCGGCCAGCAGGCGCTGCAGACCGGCGCGGTACCACTCGTAGGACCAGAACAGGCCGGTGAGTGCGGCCAGGAGGTAGAGCGCCAGGCACCAGGTGCCGGCCACGGCGTGCAGGTCCCAGTTGAAGCTGCGGCCCTTGCGCGCCCAGTCCAGGGTCAGCCAGGCGCGCCAGCTGCCGGCCTGGCGCGGCCAGCGCAGGTAGAGGCCGGAGAGGCAGAAGAAGATCAGTGCCAGGGTGCTGGCGGCGGTGATCTGCTTGCCGGTCTCGCCCATGGCGAGGAAGCGGTGCAGTTGCAGCATCAGGCCGAAGAACGGCTGGCCAGCCGGTTCGCCCAGCAATTCTCCGCTGTAGGGATCGAACCAGCGCATGGGGCCACGGCGCTCGCCGGGCGGTGGCATGAAGAACACCCGTGCGGCCTTGCCCGATTGGGTCTCGACCCAGAGCCCGGACACCTGCTTGCCCTCGGCGGCCTCGATCCTGCGCACCAGTTCGGCCGGCGGCAGCACGCCGGCGTCCCGCACCTCGACGCGCAGGGTATCGGCGTTGAGCCATTCGAGGATTTCGTCCTGGAAGCTGTAGGCGGCGCCAGTGACGCCCATGACGGACAACACCAGGCCGGCACTGATGCCGAGGAGCCAGTGCAACTGGAACAGGACTTTCTTGAACACGGTGACCCCTTGTGGAAAACAGACAGCCGCCATCAGCCGGTCGGACGGAGGCCATGGATTCTCAGATGGGATGCGATTCTATTTGAGAATAAGTTTCACAAACAGAGTGTTCGACGCGTTTTACTTTCTATTTACCTTCGCCCGTAGCCGGCATGCCGCGACGGCACGGGCTCCTGGGCAGCCGCTGCGGTCCCAGGTACCACGAGGGCATAAAAAAGCCTGCCGGAGCAGGCTTTTTCCTTCGGGCCGGCGCTTACAGGTAGAAGGCCTTCAGCGGCGGGAAGCCGTTGAACTCCACCGCGCTGTAGCTGGTGGTGTACGCACCGGTGGAGAGCCAGTAGAGGCGGTCGCCGCTGGCCAGGTTCAGGGGCAGGCCGTACTTGTAGTTCTCGTACATGATGTCGGCGCTGTCGCAGGTCGGGCCGGCGATGACCACTTCTTCCATCTCGCCCTTCTTCTCGGTCCAGATGGGGAACTTGATGGACTCGTCCATGGTTTCGATCAGGCCGGAGAACTTGCCCACGTCGGTGTAGACCCAGCGCTCCACGGCGGTGCGCGACTTGCGTGCCACCAGTACCACTTCGCTGACCAGGATGCCGGCGTTGGCGATCAGCGAGCGACCCGGCTCCAGGATGATTTCCGGCAGCTCGTCGCCGAAGTCTTCCTTGAGGAAGCGGGTGATCTCCTCGGCGTAGGTCTCCAGGGCGTTGGTGCGCTGGATGTAGTTGGCCGGAAAGCCACCGCCCATGTTGATCATCTTCAGGGTGATGCCGTCTTCTTCCTTGAGGCGCTCGAAGATCACCTTGACCTTGGCGATGGCGGCGTCCCACACGTCGATGTCGCGCTGCTGGCTGCCCACGTGGAAGGACAGGCCGTAGGGTTCCAGGCCCAGCTGCTTGGCGAGGATCAGCAGGTCCAGGGCCATGTCGGGGTTGCAGCCGAACTTGCGCGACAGCGGCCAGTCGGCGGAGGTGGAACCCTCGGTGAGGATGCGCACGTAGATCTTCGAGCCCGGCGCAGCCTTGGCGATGTTGCGCAGGTCCGCCTCGGAGTCGGTGGCGAACAGGCGCACTCCCTTCTCGAAGAAGTAGCGGATGTCCTTGGCTTTCTTGATGGTGTTGCCGTAGCTGATGCGCTCCGGGCCGACGCCGGTCTTCATCACCTTGTCCAGCTCGTAGATGGAGGCGATGTCGAAGTTGGAGCCCTTGTCGCGCAGCAGCTCGGTGATCTCGGTGGCCGGGTTGGCCTTGACCGCGTAGTAGATCTTGGCGAAGGGGAAGCAGCCGACCAGTTGGTCATAGGCATCGGCGATGGTCTGCTTGTCGATGACCACGAAGGGGGTTTCGTGCTGATCGGCGAATGCCTTCATGCGCTGGAAAGTGGCGGGTGCGAAATAGTCTTCGACCTTGATCGACATACTGGGGCTCCATTGGGCAAAAAACACAAAAGTTGCAAGGGATGGGCTTGGTGCGAAAAGCCTGAACGTCTAATCCGTTTCCCCACTTTGGTTCGCCTACTTCCCAAGGCATGTCGCCGAGGATCTACAGCCTTGCGGCTGCCAACCTCTCGTCGTCAGTACTTGAGCCGGATGGATCGTTTCCAGCATGGACGTTCGGGCGCGAACTTTAGGACCATGGGAAGCGCAGATCAATCAAAAAATGCCGCTTTATCGCATCCCTTTGTCGCGTTACCTGTTGACTGTTCTGTATTCAAAACAAACCGTCATGGAATGCTGCACAAAACCGCTGCCGGCGGCCTTCGCAGCGCATCGGGGCGTGCTCGGGCCAGGCGATCATGGCCCTCTTTTCTGACAGACCGATGATGCCCGCGAGGGTTCAGGCGCATCGCCCCGAGGGGTGCCGAAAAGGCCGGGCACGCCGCCTGCGACATGCGGACTGATCCACCGGGCGTTTCCCGCTATAATTCCGCGCTTTTCGGGCCGCGCATGGCCTGCAACCGTTTCCAGCCAGGCACATATCCATGACCATCCAGGCCGCCGAAGTCGCCAAACGCCGCACCTTCGCCATCATTTCCCACCCCGACGCCGGTAAGACCACCATCACCGAGAAGCTCCTGCTGATGGGCAAGGCGATCGCGGTCGCCGGTACGGTGAAGTCGCGCAAGTCCGACCGCCACGCGACCTCCGACTGGATGGAGATGGAGAAGCAGCGCGGCATCTCCATCACCACCTCGGTGATGCAGTTCCCCTACCGCGAGCACATGATCAACCTGCTCGACACCCCCGGCCACGAAGACTTCTCCGAAGACACCTACCGCACCCTGACCGCGGTGGACTCGGCGCTGATGGTCCTCGACGGCGGCAAGGGCGTGGAGCCGCGCACCATCGCCCTGATGGACGTGTGCCGCCTGCGCGATACGCCCATCGTCAGCTTCATCAACAAGCTGGACCGCGACATCCGCGACCCCATCGAGCTGCTCGACGAGATCGAGGCGGTGCTGAAGATCAAGGCCGCGCCCATCACCTGGCCCATCGGCTGCTACAAGGACTTCAAGGGCGTCTACCACCTGGCCGCCGACAAGATCATCGTCTACACCCCGGGCCACGGCCACGAGCGCACCGAGATCAAGGTGATCGAGAAGCTCGACTCGGACGAAGCCCGCGCGCACCTGGGCGACCTCTATGACAACTTCGTCGAGCAACTCGAGCTGGTACAGGGTGCCTGCCACGAGTTCGATGAAGAGGAGTTCCACCAGGGCCGCATGACCCCGGTGTTCTTCGGCACCGCGCTGGGCAACTTCGGCGTCGACCAGGTGCTCGACGCCGTGGTCGACTGGGCCCCGCGCCCGCTGTCGCGCGCCGCCCACGAGCGCGTGGTGGAGCCGACCGAGGAGAAGTTCTCCGGCTTCGTGTTCAAGATCCAGGCGAACATGGACCCCAAGCACCGCGACCGCATCGCCTTCATGCGCATCTGCTCGGGCAAGTACGAGAAGGGCATGAAGATGCGCCACGTGCGCCTGGGCAAGGACGTGAAGATCGCCGACGCGCTGACCTTCTTCTCCAGCGAGCGCGAGCAGCTCGATGAAGCCTTCGCCGGCGACATCATCGGCCTGCACAACCACGGCACCATCCAGATCGGCGACACCTTCACCGAAGGCGAGGCGCTGGGCTTCACCGGTATCCCGCACTTCGCCCCCGAGCTGTTCCGCCGCGTGCGCCTGAAGGACCCGCTGAAATCCAAGCAGCTGCGCCAGGGCCTGCAGGAACTGGCCGAGGAAGGCGCCACCCAGGTGTTCTTCCCCGAGCGCAACAACGACATCATCCTCGGCGCGGTCGGCGTGCTGCAGTTCGACGTCGTCGCCAGCCGCCTGAAGGAGGAATACAAGGTCGAGTGCGCCTACGAGCAGATCAACGTCTGGTCGGCGCGCTGGATCGAGTGCAAGGACGAGAAGAAGCTCAAGGAGTTCAAGGACAAGGCCATGGAGAACCTCTCCGTGGACGGCGGCGGCCACCTCACCTACCTGGCCCCGACCCGCGTCAACCTGGCCCTGATGGAAGAGCGCTGGCCGGACATCAAGTTCCGCGCCACCCGCGAACACCACTGATCGCGAGCGCCGATCGAGGCGCCGCTTCCCGGCGGCGCCTCTGGGCTAGGCTGTACCCCATCCCCTGATGCGACCGCCGCCCCGATGCTGATCGACACCCACACCCACCTGGACTTTCCCGAGTTCGACGCCGACCGCGCCGAGGTGCTCGACCGCGCCCGTGCGCTGGGCGTGAAGCGTCAGGTGCTGATGGGCGTGACGCGGGGCAATTGGCAACGTATCTGGGAGCTGGCCACCACCCAGGACGACCTCTACGCCGCGTTCGGCCTGCACCCCATCTACCTGGGCGAACACCAGCCTGCCCACCTGGATGAACTGCGCACGATGCTCCTGGCCCATGCCGGGCACCCCAAGCTCTGCGCGGTTGGCGAGATCGGCCTGGACTATTACCTCGAAGACCTCGACCGCGACGCCCAGCAGGCGCTGTTCGAGGCCCAGCTCGCCATCGCGGCCGACGCACAGTTGCCGGTGCTGCTGCACGTGCGCAGAAGCCACGCGGCAGTGATCGCCACCCTCAAGCGCTTCCGCCTGCAACGGGCCGGCATCGTCCACGCCTTCGCCGGCAGCGTCGAGGAAGCGCGCGAGTACCTGAAGCTGGGCTTCCGCCTGGGCCTCGGCGGCGCCCCCACCTGGCCCCAGGCCAACCGCTTGCGCAAGGTGGTGCCGCAGTTGCCGCTGGAAGCCATCGTGCTGGAGACCGATGCCCCGGACATGGCGCCGTCCATGCATCCGCAGCAACGCAACAGCCCCGAGTACCTGCCGGACATCTGCGCCAATCTCGCCGACTTGCTGGGCATCCCCCCGGACGCGCTAGCCGCCGCCAGCAGCCGCAACGCCTGCGAGCTGTTCGGCTGGGAGCCCCTCCCGGGCTGAAGCCCGGGCTACGAAGCTCCACAGGCCAGATGTAGGGTGGGCTTCAGCCCACCGGCGGCGCCTCCAATAAACGAAAAAGCCCGCCAATCGGCGGGCTTTTGCGTGGCGCACCGGATCAGACGCGGAACGCGCCGATCAGCTGCTTGAGCTGCGCAACCTGCTCGGAAAGCTGGCGGCTGGCCTGCTCGGTCTGGCTGGCGCCCAGGGCGGTGCGCTCGCCGGCGCTGTTGATCTCGACGATGTTCTGGTCGATGTCGTGGGCCACGGCGGTCTGCTGCTCGGCAGCGGCGGCGATCTGCTGGTTCTGGTCGACGATCATGCCCACCGCCCCCAGGATGTTCTCCAGCGCCTGCTGCACGCGGCCGGACTGGTTGACGGTGCCGTCGGCCATCTGGTGGCTGGTGTTCATCGCTTTGACCGCCGCGCCAACGCCGCCCTGGAGCTTGGCGATCATCTGCTCGATCTCCTCGGTCGACTGCTGGGTGCGCTTGGCCAGGGTACGGACCTCGTCGGCCACCACGGCGAAGCCGCGACCCTGTTCACCGGCGCGGGCGGCCTCGATGGCGGCATTGAGCGCCAGCAGGTTGGTCTGCTCGGCGATGCCCTTGATCACCTCCAGCACGCGGCTGATGGAGGCGCTGTCGGAGGCGAGCTGGTTGATCACGTTCACCGACTGCTCGATCTCCTGGGCCAGGCGCTCGATGCTGCCAAGCTGGGATTCCACCAGGGCGCGGCCGCTGACGGTCTCCTCGTTCACGCTGTGCGCGCTGTTCACTGCGGCGGCGGCACTGCGGGCGACCTCCTGGGCAGTGGCGGACATCTCGTTCATCGCCGTGGCCACCTGCTCGATCTGGCTGCGCTGGCCGGCGACGGCCTGGTTGCTCTCCTCCGAGACGTTCTGCACGCGTCCCGCCTGGCGCTCGACCTCGACGACGGTCTGGCCGACCAGCTCGATCAGGTCATGGATCTTCGCCACCGTGCCGTTGAACACCTGGCCCAGCTCGCCCAGCTCATCGCGGCTCTGGGCGCGGAAGTTGACGGTCATGTCGCCGGCGGCGACCTGGTCCATGACCCGGCCGAGGCTCTTGAGGGTGGTGCGGGTGGAGACGTAGAAACCGCTGTAGAGGTAGACGATGGCGAGGAACACCACCACCAGGGCGACCACCAGCAGCACGGTCTGGGCGCGCTTCTCGCCGAGGCGCTTTTCCAGCTCGCTCTTGAGGAAGCCGAGCGCGGCGTCATTGAGCTGGTAGGTCTTGTCCATCTGCGCGGTGGCCTGGTCGTAGAACTGCGGCCAGGGGGTGTCGAGGGTGTCGGCCATGATCACCTGGTCCTCGAACAGCGTGGCGCTCTGCTTGAGGGTCTCGCGGCTGGCGTTGCCGAGGTCGGCCAGGGCCGCCTGGGCGCGCGGGTTGCCGTTGAGGGCGTCCTGGATCTTCAGGCCGTATTCGGAGCCGATCTTCTCCAGCTCCAGCAGCAGGTCGTCCAGCTTGGTGCTGGCGGCGGAATTGAGGAAACCCTGGCCCAGGGAGTAGGCGCCGATGGCGCGCCCCTTGCTGATGGCGGCGGTGACGGTCGAGGTGACCCCGGTGACCAGCTCGGCCACCTGGCGCACGTCGCGCTGGCTGTCCTGGCTGAGGCCGGCCTGGCTGGCGACCAGCTTGATGAACACCTGGGCGTTGCCCAACTGCTTCTCGATCATGGCGCTCTTGCTCTGCAGGGACGTCTCTTTACCGGCCGCCTGCAGGCCCTTGAGCATCTCCTCGCGCTTGTTGTTGAACTCGGCGACCTGTTCCGGATCGGTGGTGACGGGTGCGAGTTTCTCGAGGGCGTCGGCCAGGTCCTTCTCCAGCTTGCCGATGCGCGTATCGAGATCGCCGGCCTGCCCGGACTGGCCGATCAGCGAATTGATCAGCACCAGGTCGTTGAGGTTTTCCAGGTTGCGCCGGATGCCCTGGCTGGCGCCCAGCAGATCGAGGCTTTCCAGCTCGGAACGGGTGCTGACGAATTCCTGGTAGGACTCGCGCACCAGGTAGAAGTTGGTGACCAGCATCGGCAGGAAGAACAACACGCTGATCAGACTGAATTTCATGCCGAAGCTGAGGCGATTCATCAGCGCGATGGCCGGATACAACACGGTCTTCACAAGACGTCTCCTGTTTCCTAATTATTCTTATGGGTCGCCTCGGGGGCGGCCAAGGATCGCATCTGGCAGTGCGGCCGTCCCAGATCGTCCGACCTGTGGGTGACAGATAAGGACTAACGATGCCGCGCAATAAACGTGATGCATGTCACGAAATGCCCGACAAGGTGCAGGAACTGTGTACCTGATATCGGCGGAACATTCTGTAACTTAAGGTTAAGAACGCTCGGAGCGCGACCCGGCAGGCGCGGGCCGGACCGGCGGCATTGCGCCGCCGGTCGCATCGTCAGAACAGAAGGGTCCAGAGGGCGAAGCCGGCGTACCAGAGCACGGCGGCCCGGACCAGCAGGTGCCAGAGCGCATCCAGGCTGGCCACGCCCGCCTCACCGGCCGTGTCGTCCGGCAGCTCGCCGGCGGCGCGCCCGGCGATGACCACGAAGCGCTCGGCGGCGATGTCCCAGTTCAGCAACTCATGCAGCAGCACGCGGCTGACCGCGACGAAATTGCCCACCAGCGAGAAGCTCGCTGCCAGCACCCGCACCGGCACCCAATCGAAGGCATGGCGCATCTGCGCGGCACGCTCGCGCAGGGCGGGCTCCTCGGCGTGCTCGGCGGCCAGGGCCAGCAGGCGATAGGCCAGGGCCGCAACCGGGCCCAGCAGGAAGTACCAGAAGATCACCGCGAAGAAGCTCTGGTAGGCCTGCCAGACGAGATGCCCCTGAACCCGCAGCAGCAGGTCATCGCCCTCTTCCACCTCGAGGCCCAGGTCACGCTCGGCGACATGGTAGGCGCCCTGTACGTCACCCCGGCGCCAGGCATCGCGGAAGGAGCCGAGGTCCGCCTGGACGTCACCGCGCCCGAGGGCGTAGATCACCACCAGCAGGTGCAACGGCAAGGCCAGCCAACCATAGGCGAGCGGTTGCAGGGCCATCAGCAAGAGGGCCAGGACCACCAATGGCAGCACCACCAGCAGGCCGAGGATCGCCCAGGGGCGCCCGGCCAGGCGCGGGTTGCCGGAAAGGCGGGCCAGCTGGCGCAGCCAGGGCCCGTCCTGCTGGATGCGCTGGCGCAGGCTGGAGAACTTCTCCACCCAGAGCACCAGCAGGAGAACCAGGAAACTCATGCGTCTACCTCCTTGTCGTGCAGGCTGGCGCGAAAGCGCGCCCAATCGAATCCGGGACCGGGATCGGTCTTGCGCCCGGGAGCGATGTCGCTGTGCCCCCGGACACGCTCCGGGGTGATCCCGGGATAGGCGCGCAGCAGGCCGCGCGCGAGCTGGCCGAGCACGGTGTACTGGGCCTCGGAATAGGGCTGGTCGTCGGTGCCCTCCAACTCGATGCCGAGGGAAAAGTCGTTGCAGTTCTCACGCCCCTCGAAGAAGGACTTGCCGGCATGCCAGGCGCGGTCCAGGCAGGAGACGAACTGGGTGACGGCGCCGTCGCGCTCGATGAGGAAGTGCGCCGAGACCTGCATGGCGGCGATGTCGGCGAAGTAGGGATGCTCGGCGGCGTCCAGCCGGTTCTGGAAGAACTGCTGGACCTTGCCGGTGCCGAACTGGCCGGGCGGCAGGCTGATGTTGTGGATGACCAGCAGGGAGATCTCCCCCTCCGGGCGGGCATTGAAGTTCGGCGAGGGGCAGTGGCGGGCGCCTTGGCACCAACCTGTCGCGGGGTCCGGCTGCATGGTGGGCTCCTTGGTTGGCGGACACTCTAGAGCAGGCGAAGCCCAGGGCCAAGGCCCTGAAACGACGACGCCCGGCAAGCCGGGCGTCGGGGGGCGGAGCGAGGGATCAGGCGCCCTTGAGTCGGCGCAGGTTGCCGATGACCGACTCCAGCGCGCGGTCGAACAACAGGGCGTCGTCCAGCAGGCGGATGGCCTGGCGGCGGAACTCGACGGCCAGCCCCATGCGGGTCTTCTCCAGCACCTTCATGCCGGTGCGGTTGACGAAGATGTACTTGCCGGTGGGCTTGATGATGGCCGCCAGCTTGCAGCGCACCTTGTGCTCCTCGTCTTCCTGGAACTCGACCCAGCTGCCGACACGCAGGTTGTCGACCTGGTCCAGGGCCTCGTCGTCATCCGGCAGGGCGGCTTCGGGCTCGGGCGCACGGGTCTCGCCCGGTGCGAGCAGGACGATCTCCTCGACCACCTCGACCATCGCCGGCGCTTCGGCGGGCATGCCCACCTCCAGGTCGGCGGGCAGGTCGAGCAGGGGCATCTCGATTTCCGCGATGACGCCCGGCTCCTGGCCTTCCTCGGCGTCCACCACCGGAGCCGGTACGGGCTCGGTCTCGACGCGCTTGAAGCGCTGGAAGGCCTGCACGTGCAGGGTTTCCAGCTGGCTGAAGAATTCGCTGGTGGAGAACGGGTCGAAAGCGGCGCTGGTCAGCCCCTCGCGCAGCGCCTTGAGCAGGCCGGGGACCAGTTCCAGGAGGCGCATGCGTGCCTCGGGCGCTTCGTGGGACTCCACGCTCCAGATCAGGTCGTCCATGGTCGACAGGGTGGCCTGCCATTCCTCGGAGCCGACGCCGTGCTTGAGGCAGGTCAGCAGCATGACCTTGCTCCAGGCCTCCTGCAGCAGGCGCACCACCACTTCGGGCAGGGTGCGGCCCAAGAGACGCTCGTTCAGGGCCTGCTCGACCTGCTGGCGTGCCAGCTCGGCCTTGGCGCGACCTTCCTCGGCATCACGGGTGCGCTGTTCCAGCAGATCACTGCGACGGCGCTCGTCACCGGTGTAGGCGAGGAAGTCGGACAGCAGGTCGGAGAAGATGGTCGGGTCGTCGACGAAATCGTTCAGCAGGCGCAGCACGACCTGCTCGATGCGCTGGTACAGGGCATCGCGCTGGACGTCGTCCTGCTCGCTCCAGCCCATGGCGGCCGAGGCGATCTCGTTGAGCAGCCGGCGCGCCGGGTGGCTGCCACGGCTGAAGAAGGTCTTGTCCAGCACCGCGACCTTGAGCATCGGAATCTGCAGGCGGCCGATCAGGGCCTTGAGCGAATCCGGCAGGGAGCGGTCATCGAGGATGAACTCGAAGAGCATCGACACCAGGTTGATGACGTCGTCGTCCACCTGGCCCACGACACGGGACTTGCCGCTCTTGGCGCTGGCACGGGTGAGCAGGTTGTCGAGCTGGAAGCGCAGGTCGACATCACTCGCATTCTGCGCAGGCAGGTGCTGCTGGAGGTGCGAGAGCAGGCGCATCAGGTCGTTGCTGGTGATGGGCACCGCATCGGCCGGTACCTCGCGACGCCCCATGCCGATCCCGGCGCCGGTACCGGAACCCCGGACCTGGGACAGCAGCTCCTGGAGGGCGCCGAAGACTTCCTGCACGCCTTCGTCCATGTAGGCGCCTTCACCGGCAACCTGGCCACCTTCGGCGGCCTGGGCGGAGCGGGCGGCACCCGGGGCGCGCCCCTGGGGACGACGGGCCGGCGGCGCGGACTTGAGCTCGGGCAGCACACCGGCGGTGATCAGCGCCTGGTTGGATTCGGCGTAGAGCTGGTCGAGGTCGCTGAGGACGTACTTCTCGAACAGCTTGAAGATGATCAGCTTGACCTTGATCTCCACGCCCAGGCTGCGGCAGGCATCGAGGAAGGCTTCGCACAGCGCGCGCGGGCCGAGCGGGTTGCTCTTGTCCTCGATCTTCTTGGTGACCAGGGTGTTGAGGCGGGTGGTCAGGTGGCCAAGGGCGATGCCGTCGCGGCTCATCACCTTGGCGACCATGGCGTCGAGGGCGACGGACTCTTCCAGCTCGTCGTTCTGCACCAGGCTCAGGCTTTCGAAGGAGACCGCATCCAGCACCGGCGGCTTGCCGATCTCGTACTGGTTGAGGTTGGAGAAGGTCTCGAACACTTTCTGCAGGAAGCCGCGCTCAATGCTCTTGCGCTTCAGGCGCAAGTCGCGCATCGCCTCGAAGAAGGCGTTCTGCTCGGCGTTGCTGGTCGCACGGTCGGCCATCTGGAAGAGGGTGTCGTCCGCGTTGTCGAATAGCGCCTGCAGCGCTTGCTTCAGCTGTTGTGCAGCCTTGTCGCGCACCTGGATAAGTGCCACGGGCAGCCTTCCTACCGGCGAAGTTGGCGATAGCTCGGAGGCGCCCTTGTTCAGGGGCACCACGTTCGCGTCGGTCTGCATAGCGAATCTCCCGCAACCAGCGCCCGAACTAGGGGGCTTCGCTGGTTGCACAGCTATAAACGGGGAGTTATCCCTAACGTCAAGCTTCTGGCGTCAAATAGAGAAAGTCAGAATCATTATAGGGATACTCACGTCGCAACCAAGGGGAGATTTCCTCCAGACATGAAATACGTCACAGATGTCCCTGCCCTTTGTAGGCCGGCCTCTGTCAGACCTACCCATCCCCTGAATATCTAGCAGAAAGCCCAAGACAGTTGCCACCAACGCTGTACCAGCGGTCGCCTGCCTCTATAATCGCGCCATTCTGCAGCGGAGCATCCCATGCCCAACCTCAAACTCGCCGACCTGAACGCGGAAATCGAAGCCAACGTGCGCCGCGCCCTGACCGAGGACGTCGGCAGCGGCGACATCACCGCCCAACTGATCCCCGAGGAGCGCCTGGCCCACGCAACCATCATCACCCGTGAAGCGGCGGTCATTGCTGGGACCGCGTGGGTCGATGCGGTGTTCCGTCAGATCGACCCACGGGTGGCGGTGCACTGGCAGGTGGCCGATGGCGACAAGGTGCGGCCGAACCAGCCGCTGTTCCACCTCGAAGGACCCGCCCGCGCCCTGCTCAGCGGCGAGCGCAGCGCGCTGAACTTCCTCCAGTGCCTCTCCGGCGTCGCCACCCGCGTCGCCCACTACGTGGAACTGGTACAGGGCACCCAGGTGAAGCTGCTGGACACCCGCAAGACCCTCCCCGGCCTGCGCCTGGCGCAGAAGTACGCCGTTACCTGCGGCGGCGGCCATAACCACCGCATCGGCCTGTACGACGCCTTCCTCATCAAGGAAAACCACATCGCCGCCTGCGGCGGTATCGCGGAAGCCATCACCACCGCCCACCGCATCGCCCCCGGCAAGCCGGTGGAGATCGAAGTGGAAAGCCTCGACGAACTCAACCAGGCCCTGGCCGCCGGCGCCGACATCGTCATGCTCGACGAACTCAGCCTCGACGACATGCGCACCGCCGTCACCCTCACCGCCGGCCGCGCCAAGCTCGAAGCCTCCGGCGGCATCAACGACACCACCCTGCGCACCATCGCCGAGACCGGCGTCGACTACATCTCCATCGGCACCCTGACCAAAGACGTCAGGGCCGTCGACCTGTCGATGCGCCTGAGCATCTGACCCTTTCCTTTATATAGCGCCCAACAAAAAGCCCCGCCGAAGCGGGGCTTTTTGTTTGAGCTGGTGCCGGAGACAGGAATCGAACCTGCGACCTTCGCGTTACGAGTGCGCTGCTCTACCTACTGAGCTACACCGGCGGCGGGGCGGAATTTAGCATTGAGCGGAGGGGCAATCAATGTGCTCATTTCTCGAAAAGGACAGAGAAATCGACGCCTGGGAAGGCCACCTCTGCTTCTTCAAGAGCAGTACTTATGAAACCCTCAATACCACTGGTTCCATAGTAGATACGACTCTCTCGCACAGTTTCTTTACCCGCCTCTACATCCCCCATGGCAACCTGAATGATAGCAAGCCGCGCCATCAGCGGTGGATACGGTACATAGCCCCGAAATCTTTCCAGAACCTCGCGCTCCTGAGCCGCTGTTTTTTTAGACACCTGGAAGTTGGCGAAATAAATAATATAGCTCGTCGACTCCATCAGGGGGTCCTTCATCATGGCGCTCATGAAGTCGTACTGCTCAACCTTCACTGGCGCCCGAACAAGATACTGGACGTAGGACCAGTAAAAACGCTCCACTAAAGGCACATAAACAGCCAGCGTTACAAACAACACAAAACCAAGAACAATCGAAAAAATCTTGTGTAGACGAAGCTTCAGCACTACTCCCGTACTAGACAGACTTCCTATCAGCAAAAGGTTCAGAATCAGAAAATTCATTATCCACAGCGGAAACTCAAACAAACTATAAATTGCAAATATCAAAACAATGGAAACCGGCAGCTGACTAGCTTCATCCTTCAAAGCAGACCATGCTAAAAAGCAGAAGAACACACCAAACACCAGACACCAAACACCTCCCAGCACTCCCAACTCAACAAGCAACTGCAAGACGACATTGTGACTGTGCGTAAATAACCCCGCACTTGAGCTTATTCCCTGAGCAATGTGCTCTGTATACGCAGCATGAGAATAGTTTCCAACCCCAACCCCCAGCCAGGGACTCCCCTTCCAAACATCAAATGCGATCTTCCACTCCGTCAGTCGCGCCGGGCTGTCTACCCCACGCTGCCCAATAGCTTGCAAACGGCCATCCAGCACACCCTCCGGGACGAACTGAGAGAACAACTGGATCAGTTCAGGCACAACGGGCATTAGAGCGAGAGTACAAAGCACACCACAAGTCAGCACCGCGCAGTATCGCCCTCGCGCCTGCCCCCTCAGCCATAAAAAAATCACTAGACAAAGCCATGCGAGCAATGCAGACCTGGACCCAGACATCAGCAGCCCGAGAATGCATAAAGCCGCGCCAATAATCAGAGAAATAGCATTGATAGCACGCCGGTGGTGTAGCCATGCTCCAGATAGGACCCCCATCAAACAGAGATACCCGAAGTAGTTGCTCTGCCCGATTAAGCCAATCATTCGCTCCGTCTGAACCTTGGGGACAAAAGCGTCGAATCCAGTCCATAGAAGGCCAAAATGTCTAAGCCCCCCCACGACAGCTCCAAATACTGCGCAGACGAACAACACCCAAGCCAAACGATCAGCAGTACGCCAATCGGACCAGTCCAGCTGCTCACCCACGACTAAAGCCAGCGCCCCCATAAACCAATATAGAAGGTATGCAAGTTTCCCCGAGTCGAAAGTAGCT
This sequence comes from Pseudomonas sp. 57B-090624, assembly GCF_003234055.1. Classification (NCBI taxonomy): domain Bacteria; kingdom Pseudomonadati; phylum Pseudomonadota; class Gammaproteobacteria; order Pseudomonadales; family Pseudomonadaceae; genus Pseudomonas; species Pseudomonas sp. 57B-090624. The sequence goes on along the minus strand of NZ_QKRU01000065.1, from coordinate 9,816 downwards.
GGCTGAATCAGTGCAGAGACAAGGAAAAGCCCGCCCAATACCAGCCAAAGGGCAGAGACCACCGAAAACCGATATTCCCGGTGACACCACATCAGCCAAGCTGAACCCGCTACCACGGAACACGCTGCGATGAGCTCTTCAATGTAGTTAAGCGAAGGAAAGAGATGGAGTGGGTTGCTAAAGGAAATCGCTAGCATCACCACAATGAAAGAGAAAACCCGCAGAGCATTTGGCCTAAGCATTCTTGGCAACTCATTGACGTTTTTTGTCAGTTTTACCCTGCCTACTCTGGCCGCCACCCGCAGGGAGCGCCTCAGAGAAAGTTGGCAAGACTCTTGCTTAAAGCATGTCAGCTGCCAATGCAGTCGTAAACATCTACCTCGGAGAAACACGAATGAAAGCTCAAAAAGGCTTCACCCTGATCGAACTGATGATTGTTGTCGCCATTATTGGCATCCTGGCCGCCATCGCCATCCCGGCGTACCGCAACTACATCGCTCGCTCGGAAGCAAATACCGGCCTCCAGGCCATTGCTCCGCTGAAGACCGCAGTGGAAGATGCTTTTGCTCGTGGAGTAGCTGGCGGATCCCTCAGCAGCCTCGGCCTGCTGGGTACCACCTCCAGCGCCAGCCCCCTGGGCACAATCGCCGCCAACTTTGCTGCCGATGGAAGCGGTACTCTGACCTTCACCTTCGACAACCAGGCCAGCCCGGCTCTGAAGCAACCCTCTGTGGCTGTCCATACTCTCCGTCGTGCCACTGATGGAAGCTGGGTCTGCAACTCCACTGCCAACGCAGACTTCCGTCCTCGCGGCTGCAACTGATTTAATCTGCTCTAAACAAGGCACCTTCGGGTGCCTTGTTTATTTCTGCCTGTATTGCTCTAGTACACTCTTGAGATACACCAGCCAAACGGATGCATGCTTGATGAGCGACTCAATTCCCCTCACAGGTCTGGCGCGCCAGATCGTCATCGCGGAGCTGCTTGACGAGAAAAGTGCTCAGCAAGCACAGCAGCAGGCGCTGCGCAATAAAATGTCGCTGGTGACCTATATCGTTCAGAACAAGCTGGTGAAGAGCCGCCCACTGGCGGAGATTGCTGCCGAGCAGTTCGGGGTTCCCTTCTTTGACCTCAGCGCTATCGACAAGGACTCCCAGCCCAAAGACCTCATCAGCGAAAAACTGGTTCGCCAGCATCGTGTCATCCCTCTATGGAGGAGGGGCAACAAGCTCTTCATTGGTGTATCAGACCCAACCAATCATCAAGCCATCACAGATGTGCAGTTCAGTACCGGACTGACAACGGAAGCGATCCTTGTCGAAGACGACAAGATCGGCGAAGCGATAGAGCGCTTCTTCGAGTCGTCAAACAGCGGCATGGATGATTTAGGCGATGTCGACTTGGATGGTGTCGATATCGAGGCAGTGGATGATGACAAGGACGATAAAGGTGGGGGAGGTGATGCTGACGATGCTCCAGTTGTTCGCTTCGTCAACAAAATGCTACTCGACGCAATCAAGGGAGGCTCTTCAGACCTTCATTTTGAACCCTACGAGAAAAGCTACCGAGTCCGCCTTCGCACCGACGGCATTCTCCATGAAGTGGCACGTCCCCCTATACAGCTAGCTAGCAGGATCTCTGCTCGCTTAAAGGTCATGGCCGCCCTTGACATCTCCGAACGCCGCAAACCACAGGACGGTCGGATAAAGATGAAGATTTCCAAGACCAAGGCCATCGACTTCCGCGTCAATAGCCTGCCGACGCTCTGGGGCGAAAAGATCGTGATGCGGATTCTCGACCCTTCCAGTGCTCAGATGGGTATCGATGCCCTCGGGTACGAGGAGGTGCAGAAAGAGCTCTATCTAAGCGCCCTGAAACAGCCTCAAGGCATGATCTTGGTGACAGGCCCAACTGGTTCGGGCAAAACGGTTTCGCTTTATACTGGCCTAAACATCCTCAATACGGTCGATATCAACATATCCACAGCTGAAGACCCTGTGGAAATCAACCTGGAAGGCATCAACCAAGTCAACGTCAATCCGCGCCAGGGCATGGACTTCGCCCAGGCCCTTCGCGCCTTTCTACGCCAAGACCCGGACGTGATCATGGTCGGCGAGATTCGTGACCTCGAGACTGCCGAAATCGCCATCAAGGCGGCGCAGACCGGTCACATGGTGATGTCCACGCTGCACACTAACAGCGCAGCGGAAACCTTGACCCGCCTGCGCAACATGGGGGTCCCGGCCTTCAATATCGCAACGTCGGTCAACCTCATCATCGCGCAGCGCCTGGCCAGGAAGCTCTGCAGCAGTTGCAAGAAGGAGGTCGAGGTGCCTCGTGAAACGCTGCTCAAGGAAGGCTTCCCCGAGAGCAAGATCGGCACTTTCAAGATCTATGGCCCTGCGGGTTGCGAAAACTGCAAGGGAGGCTACAAGGGCAGGGTCGGTATTTATGAAGTGGTTAAAAACACGGCTGCGCTACAACGCATTATCATGGAGGAAGGCAACTCCATTGATATCGCTGCGCAGATGCGTAAAGACGGCTTCAATGATCTGCGCGCTTCGGGCCTGCTGAAAGCCATGCAAGGCGTAACCAGCCTCGAGGAAGTCAACCGCGTGACCAAGGACTAATCCATGGCGGAAAAAGCACTAAAAGCGAGCGTCTTCAAATGGGAAGGCACCGACAAGAAAGGTAGCAAGGTCAGCGGTGAAATCAGCGGACTTAACCCTGCGCTGGTGAAAGCGCAACTGCGCAAGCAAGGGGTCAACCCGACAAAGGTACGTAAGAAAGCGGCCTCCCTTTTCGGTGCGGGCAAGAAGATCAAGCCTTTGGACATTGCGCTTTTCACTCGACAAATGGCCACCATGATGAAGGCAGGTGTTCCTCTTCTTCAAAGCTTTGACATCATCGGAGAAGGATTCGACAACCAGAACATGCGCAAACTGGTTGATGAAGTGAAGCAAGAGGTGGCCTCGGGCAACAGCCTCGCCAACTCACTTCGTAAGAAACCACTCTTCTTTGATGACCTTTATTGCAACTTGGTGGACTCAGGCGAACAGGCGGGCGCACTCGAAAACCTCCTTGACCGTATTGCCACCTATAAGGAAAAGACCGAATCCCTGAAGGCCAAGATCAAGAAGGCGATGACATACCCCATCGCAGTCGTCCTAGTGGCATTGATTGTATCGGCCATCCTATTGATCAAGGTCGTCCCCCAGTTCCAAGCGATATTCTCGGGCTTTGGAGCAGAGCTGCCAGCCTTTACTCAGATGGTCATCAATCTCTCTGAGGTCTTGCAAACCTGGTGGTTCGTCTTCCTGATCGCTATTTTTGGTGCTTCCTTTACGTTGCGTGAAGCACATCGGCGCTCCGAGAAGTTCCGCGATGCCATGGATCGTGGGGTCCTGAAGCTGCCGATAGTAGGTGACATCCTCTACAAGTCTGCTGTTGCCCGGTTCGCACGCACGTTGTCCACTACATTTGCTGCGGGTGTTCCGCTCGTGGAGGCACTGGACTCAGTATCTGGCGCCACGGGCAACGTGGTTTTCAAAAACGCGGTCACCAAGGTCAAGCAGGACGTCTCCACCGGCATGCAGCTGAACTTCTCCATGCGCACCACTGGGGTATTCCCATCCATGGCCATCCAGATGACAGCCATTGGTGAAGAGTCAGGCGCGCTAGACAGCATGCTCGACAAGGTCGCCTCGTTCTATGAGGAAGAAGTCGACAACGCCGTCGACAACCTGACCACGCTGATGGAGCCCATGATCATGGCCGTCCTCGGCGTACTGGTCGGCGGCCTGATCATCGCGATGTACCTGCCTATCTTCCAGCTCGGTTCGGTAGTGGGATAAGTGACAGTCCTCGACTTTCTGGCCGGCAACTTGCCGGCCTTTGTTTTCTGCATATTCCTCCTCGGCCTTCTCGTCGGCAGCTTCCTCAACGTCGTGATCTACCGCCTGCCGGTAATGATGTTCCGCGACTGGAAGGCGCAGGCGCGGGAGGCGTTGGAGTTGCCGGCGGAGCCCAAGGGCGAGACCTTCAACCTGATCCTGCCGAACTCGCGCTGCCCGCATTGCCAGCATGAGATCCAGGCCTGGGAGAACATCCCGGTAGTGAGTTGGCTGGCCTTGGGTGGCAAGTGCTCCTCGTGCAAGGCGCCGATCAAGAAGCGCTACCCGCTGGTGGAACTGGCATGCGGCCTATTGTCGGCCTATGTCGCCTGGCATTTCGGCTTCACCTGGCAGGCCGGGGCGTTCCTGGTGCTGACCTGGGGCCTGCTGGCGATGAGCATGATCGACGTCGACCACCAGCTGCTGCCGGATTCCCTCGTGCTGCCGCTGCTGTGGCTCGGGCTGATCCTCAATAACCAGGGCATGTTCGCCACGCCCAGCGATGCACTCTGGGGCGCGGTGGGCGGCTATCTCAGCCTGTGGTCGGTGTACTGGGCGTTCAAGCTGGTGACCAGCAGGGAAGGCATGGGCTACGGCGACTTCAAGCTGCTGGCGATGCTCGGCGCCTGGGGTGGCTGGCAGGTGCTGCCACTGACCATCCTGCTGTCATCCCTGGTGGGCGCGATACTGGGGATCATCATCCTCAAGCTGCGCGACGCGGACAGCAGCACGCCCATCCCCTTCGGCCCCTACCTGGCCATTGCCGGCTGGATTGCATTGCTCTGGGGTGATCAAATAACCGGGACCTATCTCCACTTCGCCGGTTTCTGATGAACAAACCCTGGATCCTTGGCCTTACGGGCGGCATCGGCAGCGGCAAGAGCGCCGTCGCCTCCCATTTCGGCAACCTCGGCGTGCACCTGGTGGACGCCGACCATGCGGCGCGCTGGGTGGTCGAGCCCGGCCGCCCTGCCCTCGCACAGATCACCGAGCACTTTGGCCGCGATGTGCTGCAGGCCGACGGCCAGCTCGATCGCGCCACGCTGCGCCAGCGCATCTTCGAGCAGCCGGAAGAGCGCCGCTGGCTGGAAAACCTGCTGCACCCACTGATAGGCGAGGAGATCGTCCGCGACCTGGCCAGCGCCCAATCGCCCTACGCCATCCTCGTCTCGCCGCTGCTGATCGAGTCCGGCCAGCACCGCATGACCCAGCGCGTGCTGGTGGTCGACGCACCGGAGGCGGTGCAGGTCCAGCGCACCATGGCCCGGGACAAGGTGTCCGAAGAACAGGTCGGCGCCATCCTCAAGGCCCAGGCCAGCCGCGAAAAACGCCTGGAAGCGGCGGATGACGTCCTGGTCAACGACCGTGACCTGAAATGGCTGCAGCGCGAAGTCGAACGCCTGCACGCCTTCTACCTGACCCTGCGCGGAGGCCAAGCATGAGCCAACCCATGACCGTCGAATGCCCCACCTGTGGCGCCCCCGTCGAATGGGGCCCGCAGAGCCCCAGCCGGCCCTTCTGCTCCGAGCGCTGCAAGCTGATCGACCTGGGCGCCTGGGCCGCCGAGGAACATGCGATCCCCGGCGACATCCAGGAAGACGATCTCTTCTCCAGCGACCTGCCCGAGCGCGGGCACTGAGCCTCAGGGGCGCATGAAGGCGTAGTCGCGTTCGTCATCGAGGTTGTCGGCCAGGAAACACAGCTCCTGGGCCAGGTCCTCGATCGGCCGCACCGCCTTGCTGCGCTCCACCACCTCGCTGAGCAGCGCTCGCAGCGCCAACGCCTCGTCCATCCCCGCCGCGCCGGCCGCCGCCAGCTCCCGATCCAGCATCTCGCGCGCCCATTTGTGCATGGCCATCTCCCGCTCATCGTCTGTGAAGGCGCCATGATCAGCGTGCGGGGGGCTGTGGATAATTGATCGGGATCAAGCTGCCAGGCGTCATGCCCCTGGTGAATTCCCGGCCATCACTTCGGCTCGTCGTCCTTCCAGGGCGCCTGCAGGTAGCGCGAGCGGTTGAAGGTCTCCAGCCAGTCCGGATAGAACACCACCAGCGCCGTCACCGCCGTGCCGTTGATGAAGGCCTCGGGGAACATCACCAGCCAGAGGTAGCCGACGAAGTCCTCCAGCCAGGGAGGCATCGGGAAGATGCCGTCCAGCCAGAGGATGCCCAAACCCAGCAGTGTGCACAGCAGCGCCGCCAGCGCAGCGGGGAAGAAGCCGCAGCAGAAGATGTAGACGAACAGGTTGCGCGGCTGGAAGCGCTCCACCCAGATGGCGCAGCACTCGGTCACCAGCACCGGCAGCAACACCAGCAACGCACCGTTGATGCCGAGCGCGGCGAAGTCCTGGCGTCCCAGCGCCACCAGGCCGAGCTGAGCCGCCAGCCCGCCCAGCACCGCCAGCGGCCAGTCCAGCAACAGCGTCACGGCCGTCATGCCGATGAAGTGGTAGGACACGCCCGAATCGAAATCCCGCCGCACCATCCACAGCAGGAACAACGCCAGCACCGTGCCGAACAGCAGGTGCTGTCGCCGCGTATCGCTGAACAGCTCGACCCACGGGGCCCGCCAGACCGCCCAGGCGATGGCCGGCAGGTAGATGGCCCAGCCCAGGCCCAGGCTGGTGGTGGAGAGCAGCTGGGACGCGATCACTCTGCGGAGGACTCGAGAACGGCACGCAGCGCCGCGGCATCGGTGAAGGTCAGGGTTTCACGCACCACGCCACCTTCCAGGCGCAACAGCAGCACGCTGCCCGCCTCGGCCGGATAACGGGGCGCCACGCGAGACTCGCGGTCCAGCATCACCCGGTAGTTGTAGTCACGCATCGCCGGCACCGCGAAGAGCTTGGCGATCACCGCCGGCATACGACTGACATCGGCGAGGAACACCGCCTTGCGTGCCTCCAGGTAACCCTTGGGTTGCCCCTCCAGCGCCGCCTTGACCAGCTTCGCGCCGTCCATGTCGCGGGCCACCAGCAACAGCCGCAGCCCGTCATCGAGGGTGTAAGGCTGGTCGTACTGGTCCAGCAGCGTCCAGGGCGCGAGCCGTGAACCCTCCTCCTGCGCCTGGGCAAGCCCCATCCACGCCATCAGCACCACCACGAAAACCGCTTTCATTCACTCGCTCCCCTTGTGGAAAAAACCTGGATATCCCCACGCTCGCCCCAGCCCTCCTGCGCCTGCCAGAAGGCCAGCGCCTGCGGCGCATCGCGCAAGACGAAGACATGGGACTTGCCGATGCCCTGCTCGGCCAGCCGCGCCAGCACCTCCTCGAGCATCCTCCGCGCCAGCCCGCGCCCGCGAAAGGCCTCCTCGACCACCAGGTGCTGCAGGTAGCCGCGACGACCATCGTGCCCCGCCATCAGGCAGGCAACCACCTCGTCGCCGGCCTCGACCAGCAGGCTCAGCCCCGGGTTTCGCGCGAGATAGGCGCAGAACGGCGCGTACTCGTCCTCCGGGCGCAGGCGGATACCCGGCGTCCGGCTCCAGAGGGCCAGCAGTCGGGAATGGTCGGCGGGGGTGAGGGTGCGCAGTTGCATGACAGGCTCCAGAACAGGCTCCCGAGTCTATACCAAGGCCCGCCGCACGGCGCCGTGCCCGTATGCCGCGTCGGGCTACCACAGCGAGGCGCGGCGAGGCTAAGCTCCGCTCATGGACGAATCCGACTACCTGCGCCTGCTGACCCGCCAGGCGGAACAGGCCAACGACTTCCTCTCCAACGCCCGCAAGTGGGAACGCGAGCGCTGGGTCTGCCAGCGCCTGCTGCAGGCCCTCAACGTGCCCCATCGGCTGGAGGACTTCAGCACCGGCAGCGAGCCGCCGGACGTGCTGTTCCGCGATGCCGCCTTCGAGGTGTTCTTCGTCCTCGACGAGGGCCGCCGGCTCAACGATGAATGGCGGGCCGAGCTGGAGCGCCGGCGCAGCGCCTTCTCCCTCGCCCAACTGGTGCGGCGCGAAGCCCGGCCCAAGCGCATCGCCACCGCCGAGTTGCAGGGCCGCCTCGCCCCGACGCTGCGCAAGAAGGCCCACAACTACACCGAGCGCGGCCTCGACCTGGGCGAGCTGGACCTGGTCGCCTTCGTCAACCTCAAGCGCTCGGTGCCCGATTTCAACAGCCCCTTCCCGCCGCCCACGGAGTTTCTCCGCCAGGGCTGGCGCTCGCTGTCCATCGTCGGTTCCACCTATGCCCGCGTGCTCTTCGCCCATCCGGATGCCCCGGAATTTCTGCGCGCCAACCTGGGTCGAACGGTGATCTTCGATGCCGGGATCGGCCTGTGACGCAGCAGTCGAATTAATCGCGCCGTCGATTGAGCCTGGCCGAAACACGCAGCTAGAATGAGCCCATTCCCCCGTCGAGGCTTCCCATGACCAGCCGCCTGACACCCGAAGACCAGCAGAGGGTCGACCAGTACCTGAATCTCCCCCAGCACCAGGTGGAACGCGAGCCGTTCAAGCCCTGGCGCCTGCTGGCGATCCTGCTGGTGATGGTGATCGGCCTGGGCCTGCTGAGCCGCCTCCTCGCGCGACTGGTGCTATGAGCCGCCTCCTGCGCTCGCCCGGCGCGACACATAAGAATTCCTATAGCCTTGTGAGATATCCCCATGTCCCATCGTATCGTGATCGTCGGCGGCGGCGCCGGCGGGCTGGAGCTCGCCACCCGTCTGGGTAGAACCCTGGGCAAGAAAGGCCAGGCCAAGGTCATCCTGGCCGATGCCAACCTGACGCACATCTGGAAACCCCTGCTGCACGAAGTGGCCGCCGGCTCCTTGAACTCCACGGAGAACGAGCTCAACTACGTCGCCCAGGGCAAGTGGAACCACTTCGAGTTCCAGCTTGGCCGCATGAGCGGGCTGGACCGCGAGCGCAAGGCCATCCAGCTCGCCGCCACCCTCGACGAGGACGGCCGCGAACTGGTGCCCGCCCGCGAAGTGGCCTACGACACCCTGGTGATAGCCGTCGGCAGCACCACCAACGACTTCGGCACCGAAGGCGCCTCGCGCCACTGCATCTTCCTCGACACCCGCGAGCAGGCCGAGCGCTTCCACCGCCAGTTGCTCAGCCACTACCTGCGCGCCCACGCCCGTGAAGGCAACAGCGACCAGATCAGCGTCGCCATCGTCGGTGCCGGCGCCACGGGCGTCGAGCTGGCCGCCGAGCTGCACCACGCCGCCCGCGAGCTGGCCGCCTACGGCCTGGACAGCATCCAGCCGGAGAACATGCGCATCACCCTGATCGAGGCCGGCCCGCGCGTGCTGCCGGCGCTGCCCGAGCGCATCAGCGCGCCGGTGCACAAGACCCTGGAGCAACTGGGCGTCACCGTGATGACCGGCGCCGCGGTCAGCGAAGTCACCGCCGAGGGCCTGCGCACCGCCCAGGGCGAGGAGATCCCCGCCAGCCTCAAGGTCTGGGCCGCCGGCATCCGCGCCCCCGCCTTCCTCAAGGAGCTCGATGGCCTGGAGAGCAACCGCATCAACCAGTTGGTGGTCAAGCCCAGCCTGCAGACCACCCGCGACGAGAACATCTTCGCCTTCGGCGACTGTGCCGCCTGCCCCCTGGGCGACGGCAGCGACCGCAACGTCCCGCCCCGTGCCCAGGCCGCCCACCAGCAGGCCTCCCTGCTGGTGAAGTCAATGAAGCTGCGCATCGCCGGCCAGCAGGACCTGCCCGAGTACCGCTACAAGGACTACGGCTCGCTGATCTCGCTCTCCAGCTTCAGCGCCGTCGGCAACCTCATGGGCAACCTGATGGGCAGCGTCAAGCTCGAAGGCTGGCTGGCGCGCATGTTCTACATCTCGCTCTACCGCATGCACCAGATGGCGCTCTACGGCAGCTTCCGCACCCTGCTGCTGATGCTCAGCGACCGCATCGGCCGCAGCACCGACCCCCGCCTCAAGCTCCACTGATCCCCCCGGCCGGCATCCCCG
>NZ_QKRU01000064.1:0-38988 GCF_003234055.1 Pseudomonas sp. 57B-090624 | reverse complement strand
GTGTGTTCAGCACCTGACATGAACTCTAACGCCAAGAATGCAGGCTGTCAACAGCAATCTACGAAATTAAAATTGAAATGTAGATGCTGACCTACAACACCGAATCAACAGCCTTTTCCGAATACCCATATTTTTTCAATACTTTTTGGTGCAAGCTGCAAAATTTGATGTAGTTCGCCAGCAAGAAAATCGAAGAATGATGCATCTCTTTTTGCCGAAGGAGCATAAGCTATGCTCCTTGCATACAGCTCAATTAACCCAAAAGTTCGGACACTTTCACTCGCAATGGATTCGGTTATTTCTCCAATTACGGATTTGTAATCCCCGCCTGTATAAAGATCAAGCAATGATGCAACAAATGTGTCAGGCGCATTGTTAGGCTCGAGTATATTTATTACCTCAATGCCATCAGTGCGCCTGGCAAGATCAAGCAGGTATTCACGAACATCAGGAGGGATTGTTTCTTTTCTAGCAGAAAGCTCGCTAATCAGTGTGACTAACAAAACATACTGATCAATTATTGATTCGTGCCGATAAGCGTATGTGCCAGAGAGTGAGGGTCTTCTACTTACGTCATAACTGATCGGCAAATTAGCACAAGAATTTATCTCTCCCGCAGCAATAGCGCTTTCGACTCCGGAAGTCCTTATTTCCCTCAACCGGCTAGTAATAACGTTAACATAAACATCTATTGAATTGCTCTCTGAAATTAGTGATAGATCAAAAGTCCAGCCCGAATAATCAATATTTGGTATTTCATTTGAAAGATTTTGAAGCAGCTCTTTAGTATCCTTTTTTTGTAGCTCCTTTGTAATATGAAGTCTGATTTCCGTTGACCACCAACTTAGTGAAAGCTCATCAATTTCGTCAAGCTTTGATAGTGCAGAGGCAGCATCACCTTTCAATATCTTACAATTCAGTGACTGCCTACATTGATTAAAACTTCTGAGTAAATCTGCGTTGGCCGTGAGAATTCCAATCAGCCAATATATATGATTTTCAGCGGAAATTGCGTGTGTTATATTTTGATGGCGATAACGATTATCGGCGCTAAATATGTTTGTGAGACTTTTAGGTAATTTTTTATTTGCTCCCAATTCATAAATTAATTTATTGGCCTTGTAAAAATCGAATTTTTTAAGCTCTACAAGAATTCGGTTTGCTACATCTTCTTTAGATTCACCTTTAGCTCTGTTGAATATTTTCTCGTCAACAGCCAGCTTTGAGGCTCTTATTTTTTTGGAAGTTCTGAATTTTGACATTTATGTGGTTCTAGTATTTTTTAACATTATATTGGGGTGGTGGTTGGCATTAATTTCCGGACATGGTAATAGCCCGTTTTTAGCTGCATTTTGGTTCCCCCCTAGATGGACGCGACGCGCCACTCATAGTAATTAAGCTGATATCGACACCTCAAGCTTTTGTAGTCGGGCACGGCCAATGACTTAAGGCTTGGTGCTGTGACTAGCAAGGTTTCGGATTACACCTTCTCTGAACCTAACGCCAGGCTGTACAAGTCTCGTTCAAAGCGTTTCCCATCTATCGCCCATGTGAAATTTATTTATCAACCGGAGTCAAGTCATTGTTTCGACTATCTATTTCTATTACGTACTTGTGGCGCCTGGACTGCGTTGGGTAACTAGGCGCGCTGCAAAGAAAGGCCACCTTTATCGAAAGGTCTTGGCTGCTACGTCCCGGAGCGGACCATGCTACCTGCATCGACTTTATAGCAGGGGCAATTATCCTCTTGCTCCTACGCCCCCCCATCCCTATCCTCCTCCCGCCACGGTAAATCCCGTGGTCGGGTTTGACAGCCCGCATACGTTGGCGCGATTGCGCCGCAGGGTGCATGCGAAAAACGGCGAATGTTTTTTGCAGGCATCAGCACGCATGCAGTTTTCATGACTGCTCTGCTTTATGGCAGGTCGCGCGGGGAGGTCCTCGTGGCCTGCCGGTTCCAACGTACCGGTCTGTCAACCCCGCGTGCCCTGTCACCCTTCGATTGACAGCGAATGGCGACAGCTACCTGACCTTACGTTGGAGCTGCACCATGCATGACGCATCCACCCCCATCACCTTTCAACGCCATTGCCATCAACTGCGCGCAGTGATGATCGACAACCGCCCCTGGTTCGTCGCCCTCGATTTCGCCCTGATGATCGCCGCTGCCCGCCCCTATCGGTTGACCAAGCGCCTGTATCCCCACCAGCACCGTTTCGCGATGCTGCGCTTCGCCACTGGCCGTTGCGAGGAGCTGGAGTTGATCAACGAGGCCGGGCTTTATCGGGCGCTGTATCGCTTCGGGCATCCGGAGCATTGCGCGTTGAGCCAGTGGCTCAGCGATGAGGTGATCCCGGCGCTGTACGACTATCACCGCGAGGTCGATGCCAGCCCGCGACGCATCCTGATGACCTGGGCGAACCAGCGTGTCGGTGCTCTGCGTTGGCAGGGAGAGCTGTGGATTGCGCGGCGGGACCTGCCGCATTTCATGGCGGCGCACGATGACCCTGCATTGAGTGATGGGCCGAGTTGGAAGCGGTTCTTCTAGGGCTCGGCCGGGAACGCCGCATGAAGGTGCAGCGTTTTCTTTGTTGTGTGTGCCGGGAAGGGACGGTGGGCTGAACAGGTCTGTCGTGATTCACCTTGGACGTAGGGTGTGCTGCGCGCACCTGGAGCTCGCCGGAAGCACCGAGCGGCGGTGCGCACGGCACACCCTACGGCACGCGTTCATCCTGCCGGCTCTTTCACTGGGCTCGAATAAGAAACGCCGCATGGGAATGCGGCGTTTCTTATTGCATGCACCACAGGTAGAGGCCGGGCGCTCAGGCCGCTCTGGCCTGCCCCGTGCGGCGGCGTGATGAGAGCGGCAGCAGGTGGCGCAGCTCCTCTTCGACGATGCGGTTTTCGAGGCGCATGTCGAGCATGGGGCAGCTCAGTTCCAGGCAGTCGCCGTGCTGCAGGTGGGTGGCGACGATTTCGCTGTCGAGGCGGCTGAACAGGTAGTGGACCATGCCCGGCTGGAGGAACTGCGGGTGCTGTTCCAACAGGGCTTCGCCGGCTTCCCGCGAGGCGCGCCAGGCCTGCGGGTCGAGGCGCAGGTGGGTTTCGCTGAAGCAGGTGCCGTTGCGCTCGATGCGTTGGCGCAGGTGCAGCGGTTCGTCCAGCTCGCCCAGCAGCAGTTCCGAGGCCACGGCGCATTCGAGCAGGTGGGCGCGGGCGGATTGGCCCTGCAGCGGGTCGTGCAGGTCGTGGCCGAGGGTGACGCCGACGTGGAGCAACTGGCCCCGCGAACCCACCAGGTAGATGGAGACCAGGCAGGCGTCCGCTGCGATGGCCTGGACGTGGTACGGCACTTCGAGGTCGTCGCGGTCGATGCGCAGGACGCGGCCGTTGCCCTTGTAGAACCAGCCGGCGTCGTCCCGCGCGCCCATCGGCAGGCCGCTGACGTGGGTGAGCAGCGGGTTGTCGGGCATGGCGGGCGGGCGCAGGCGGGTTTCCTGGCGCAGGGCCGGCAGCGTGTGCGTCGGGCCCGACAGGTGGCGCAGGTGCGCCAGGTGGTCCTGGTGGCGGCGCGCGCAGTCCTGCAGGGTCTGGTAGAGGCCGCTGCTTTCGCCGTGGACGTGCACCGTGTGCGCGGGGTCGTCGCCCAGCAGGCCGATGCGCGGCCCGCCGCTGTGTTCGATGTCGAGGACTTTCAGGTAGTCGCCCATTTCAATTACTCCCTAATAAGCAGTGCGGCGTTGGCCGGCGGTGTGGCTTCGCGGGGTGCCTGCGCGCGGCCTTCCTTGAGCCCGAGCGCCAGGCACAGGCCGGCGAGGCTGCCGGCCAGGGCCAGGTAGAGGATCGATGGCAGCCCGTGGTGGGTGGCGAGGTAGCCGGCGAGGATCGGCGCCAGGCCGCCGCCGAGGATTTCGCCGAAGCCGATGACGATGCCGGTGGCCGCCGTGAGCAGGTGCGGCGCCACCGATTCGCCCGTGAGCGGGCCGACGGTGAGGCAGATGAGGCTGAAGTTGAAGAAGGTGATGAAGAACAGCACCCCGAACAGCAGCCAGGGCTCGGCGGGGGTGACGATCAGCGTGGCGACCAGCGCGGCGCTGGCGCAGAACGAGAGCAGCACCACCGGCTTGCGCCCGAAGCGGTCGGACAGGCCGGGGATGATCAGCTGGCCGACGAAGCCGCCGAAGCCGATCGCCGAGATCACCAGCGCCATGGCCTCCAGCGACAGCCCGAGGTGGTCGGTGAGGTAGCTGGGCAGCAGCGCGCAGAGCACGAACTGGCAGGTGAGGATGCAGAACATGATGCCGATGTTGCGCCGCACGTTGCCGCTGCCGAGGGCCGCGAGCCACAGGCGCCAGGGCCGCTCCTGCCCGGCCTGGAGGGGTGCGGGGACGGGGCGGTAGGTGCGCTGCAGCCACCAGGCGAGGATGAACCCGGGGATGGACACGCTGATGAACACCCAGCGCCAGGAGCCGAGCCAGGCCAGCAGGCCGGCAGCGATCAGCGGCCCGAGGCCGAGCCCGAGGATGGGGAACACGGCCTGCTGCACGCCGATGTTGAAGCCGGTGCGCCGGGGGTGCGAGACCTGGGTGGTGACGCTGATGCTGGTGGGGGTGAAGGCACCCTCCGAGAAGCCCATGAGGCCGCGCAGGAGGATGAGCCCGAGCACCCCGCCGGCCAGGGCGGAGAGCCCCGAGAGCAGCGAGAAGGCGAGCACGGAGACGACCAGCACGCGCTTGGCGCCGAGCCGTTCCACCAGGCAGCCCATGCCCAGGGCGGAGACGCCCCAGGTGAGCGCCAGGGCCGCGGAGATGTTGCCGAGGTCCTGATAGTCCAGCTGCAGGTCGCGCATGATCAGCGGGAACAGCGGCAGGATGATGAAGCGATCCAGCCCCACCAGGCCGAAGCTCAGCGACAGCAGGATCACCATGCGTGTTTCGTAGCGGGCGTCCCAGCCCGTGTCGATCGCCTGCTCGCGCATGGCCAGCCCTCCTCTTCTAAGGAGCCGAAAAGGGTGGCGCGGATTACCCCGCGCCACCGTGCCCGAGGGTACTCAGGCTGCCCATTCGCCGAGTGCCATTTCGGCGGTGAAGCCCGGCCCGAACGCGGCGAGCAGGCCTTTGCTGCCGGGTTTGGGGGAGCTGTCGAACTGCCGGCGCAGGACGTCGAAGACCACCACGCTGGCGATGTTGCCGGCCTCGGAGAGGCTGGTGCGCGAGAGCGAGACGCGCTCGGACGGCAGGTCCAGGTGGCGGACCAGTTCGTCGAGGATCTTGCGGCCGCCGGTGTGGAAGATGAAGAAGTCGTTCTGCGCGCAGTTCTGCTGGTAGCCGGCCTGGTTGAGGCGCTCGATCACCGGGGCGACGTCCTTGATGGAGTTCATCACGGCCTTGTCGAGGGTGAAGTGAAAGCCGGTGTCCTTCACGTCGTACTTGATGAAGTGCTCGCTCTTGGGCAGGAAGAACGAGTCGGTGGCCTTGATGCGGAAGCCCTTGGCCTCGTCGTCGGCGCGCAGCACGCAGGCGGAGACGGCATCACCGAACAGCGCCGCGGAGATGAAGGAGTGCAGCTTGGTGTCATCCGGCTGGTAGCACAGCGAGGAGAACTCCAGGGAGACGATCAGCACGTGGTTGTCAGCCTTCAGGGTGGCGAAGTCGTGGGCGCGGTTGATGGCGGCGGCGCCGGCCACGCAGCCGAGCTGGGCGATGGGCAGCTGGATGGTGGAGTTCGGCAGGCCGAGGTCGTTGATCAGGTGGGCGGTGAGCGACGGCATCATGAAGCCGGTGCAGGAGGTGACGATGACCATGCGCACGTCCTCGGGCTTGAGGCCGGCGTTGTCCAGCGCCTGGCGGGCGGCGGCGGAGGACATTTCGCGGGCAGCACGCTCGTAGACGATGCTGCGGTGGGTGAAGCCGGTGTGGATGGCCAGCTCATCGATGGGCAGCACCAGGTGGCGCTCGTTGACCTCGGTGTTGAGGATCATGCGCTTGGCCAGGGCCATGCGCGGGTGGTCACCGTGGAGGTTCTCCAGGTGCTCGATCATCTGCTGCTGGGTGATCTTGTGTTGCGGGAACAGTACGTGGGGTTGGCAAAGAGTCGACATGTTGAATCCTCGTTGATCGTTCAAAATTCGTTCATTCAGTGGGTAGGAACCCGTTCTTCAGGCACAGCCAAGCCCGTCAGCGCTGGCGTGGGCCAGCACTTCCCGGGGGGCAGCGGCAGGAGAAAAGGGCGTAAACCGCACGCCGGAAAATGACGTTCTTGTTTTAGCTGCCACGGAGCCCTTCCGGGCCCCGCGGCAAGAGCCTCAGTGGTCGAGTACGAACTTGTAGGCGTACTGCCAGGCCAGGTTGCTTTCACGCACCTGCTTGCGCACCACCATCCTCACGCGCGCGCCGACCTTGAGATGGGCCGGGTCGACGACGTCGACGATCTCGGAGGCGATCACCAGGCCGTCGTCCAGCCGCACCATGGCGATGTGCCGGGGCACCACTTCGCCGTAGCCCATGGCCGCGAGGATCGGGTTCTCGGCGTTGGCCATGACTTCGATATGGCCGGTGCGCTCGCAGCGGTAGGCGCTGACCTTCAGCGAGTTGCAGGCGCCGCAGACGGTGCGCCGGGGGAAGAAGATCTCGTGGCATTCGTCGCAACGGCTGCCTTCGAGCCGGTACTTGCCGCCGTGCTCGCGCCATTCGCGGAGCATGCTGGCGGTGGTCATCCGGTGGATCTGTTCGGGGTAGAGAGACATGGTCGACACTCCTCAGTCGTTGGCCAGGACGATCACCGAGTTGTGGGCGGCGTAACCCCCCAGGTTCTGCGAGACGGCGATACGGGCGCCGGGAACCTGGTTGGTGGACTCGCCGCGCAACTGGCGGAACAGTTCGGTGATGTGCAGGATGCCGTCGGCGCCGGAGGCGTGGCCGCGTCCGATGTTGCCGCCGTCGGTGTTCAACGGCAGTTGGCCGTCCAGGGCGATGCCGCCCTCGCGGACGAAGTCGCCGGCCTGGCCGGGTTTGCACACGCCCATGGATTCCATCTGGATGAGCCCGGCGCCGAGCAGGTCGTAGACCTGGGCGACGTCGATGTCCTTGGCGGTGATGCCGGCCTTCTTGTAGGCGATCTCGGCACAGGCGATGGAGTTGGCCGAGACGGCCATGCCGACGTCCTGGGGCAGGCCCGGGTACTTCAGCGTCGGGTTGTGGTAGCGGGTGCCGTAGTAGTGCGACACGCCGGTGTAGGCGCAGCCCCGCACGAACACCGGTTTGTCGGTGTACTTGTGGGCCAGGTGCTCGGCCACGAGGATGGCGCAGCCGCTGGCCTCGCCCCAGGCGAGCATGGAGCCGCAGGCTTCGGTGCGCTTGAGCTCTTCGAGGCTGGGGATGGGGTGGCCGTAGCGGGTGGAGCCGGGGGTGTTGTGGGCGTAGATGCGCATCTGCCGGCCGAAGCTGGCGAGCACGTCGGCCTCGCGACCGGCGTAGCCGTACTTGTGGAAGTACTCGGCGGTGGCCAGGGCGAAGGCGTCGGTGTGGGAGATGCCGAGGAAGTAGTCGTACTCGCACTCGGTGCTGGAGCCGATGTACTCGGCGTAGTTGAAGTGGTCGGTCATCTTCTCGAAGCCGCCGCACAGGACGATGTCGTATTCGCCGGAGGCCACCATCTGGTGGGCCATCTGGAACGACACCGAGCTGCTGGTGCAGTTGGCGGTGCTCATGAAGGTGGGCGCGGGGCTGATGCCGAGGGCGTCGGACAGGGTCGGGCCGAGGCCGCCGTATTCGGAAATGCCCTCGCCGTGGTAGCCGTAGGCGACGCCCTGGATTTCACGCGGGTGCATCTTGGCGGCGTGGATGGCCTCGTAGGCGGACTCGACGATCATTTCCTTGAAGGTCTGCCGGACGCGGGAGTTGCCGGGTTTCGGCGTATGGGCGGCCGACACGATTGCAACGCGACGTGCAGTCATGGTTGTGCTCCTTGCAGTACGGGCGGTCAGAGGTAGGCGGTCAGGGCGTAGTCGGCGCGCAAATACTTGAATTCGTATTTGATCGACGTGCCGTAATCCACGTACACCTTGTTCTCCAGCACCTTGCGCAGCGGCTTGGTGCGCTGCTGGTAGGCGAGGATGGCGTCGGTGACCGTCAGCGCGATGGCATCGCTGCCGGCGCCGAACCCGTACGACGAGAGGAGGATCTTCTGCCCCGGGCGTGCCTGGTCGAGCACGTTGATCAACCCCAGCAGCGGGCTGGCCGAGCCGGTGTCGCCGACGCTGCCGGCGTAGATGCCGGGCTCGATCTGGCGTGGCTCGAAGCCCAGGTGGCGGCCCAGCGAGCGGGGGGTGGAGACGAGGTTCTGCTGGAACACCGCGTAGTCGTAGTCATGGCTGGAGGTGCCGAGCTTCTTGAACAGGCCGTGCACGGCGCGAGCGGTCTGCTCTTCCAGGCCGATGCTGTTCTTGTCGGAGCCCAGGCCCATGCCGGAGCGGATGTAGCGCTCGCCTTGCGGGCGGATGTTGTCGGCGACGTCGGCGGCGCAGGAGAAGCTGCCGTCGAACTCGGCGATCAGGTTGTCGCGGCCCAGCAGCAGCGCGGCGGCACCAGCGCCGGCGTAGGCTTCTGTGAGGTCGCCCGGGGCGGTGTTGCGGTTGATGGTGTCGGCACCGATGGCCAGGGCGTTGCGGGCCATGCCGGAGGCGACCAGGGCGTGGCCGATCTGCAGGGCCGAGGTGCCGGACTTGCCGGCGAACTGCACGTCGGCGCAGAAGGCGTCGTAGCCGCTGCCGAGCATCTCCAGGATCACCGCCGCCGAGGCGCGGGATTCATAGGGGTTGGTGCAGGTTCCCAGGTACAGGGCGTCGAGCTCGGCGATACCGCCCTGCTCCACCGCCTGCTGGGCCGCGAGGGCACCCAGGGTGATGACATCTTCGTCCGGCTGGAGCACGGCACGTTCGGTTATCCCTAACTGATCCCTGACCAGTCTCAGGTCGGCGTTACGCCAGACGCTGAGCACGTCTTCGACTTTCAGGCGGCACACGGGCAGCCCGTAGCCGTAACTGACAATTCCTGTCTTATGCACGGTCGTATTCCTCTTGAGCACATTTTCATTGAGACAAGCCATCCCTTGCCGTCCGGAATGGGCAGCACGCAAATCACATCGAAAAGGAGTTCCTGCTTGTTGTTGTTCTGCTAGGTGGGAACGAAGCGGTGTCCGCTCACCACAAGTATCCGCGACGTCCGCAGGTTGTCACGGGCACCGACCACCGCCACGCAGCGCTAACGCTTGGGCGTGCTGCATTTCTCAGCGCATTGACGCTACAGATGGGCACTGCGTGAAAATCTATTCGTATTCGTTGCCTCTCATCAGAGATACGAAACGTGCCGTATCGTATTTAGGAAACAATTCAACAGCCGTCACCTAAAGAGAAAGGGAAACCGGTAGCCTTGGTTCTATCTGCCTGTGATATGTGACCGCCGACCCGATCCCCTCATCTCAAGAGGGATTTTTTTACAGAACAACTAACAGAAACGGTCCGTATCGTTTCATAAAAACGAGCCTATACCTTAGAATTCGTTTGTCAATACATTTTCTATGGGGACTTTGCCTTGAATCGAACCCGCTCCAGGAGCTCCATCGGCTCGCTACGCAGCCCGCATGCGCACAAAGCCATCCTCAAATCGACGACAGAAATTCTGATGGAAAGTGGCTATGCGGGGTTGAGCATCGAATCCGTCGCGCGACGGGCCAGCGCCAGCAAACCGACGATCTATCGCTGGTGGCGGAACAAGGCAGCCCTCATTGCCGAGGTCTACGAGAAGGAAAGCGAGCAGGTAAGGGTTTTTCCGGAATTGGGCTCGTTCCGCGAAGATCTCTCCTTCCTGCTGCACAATCTGTGGAATATCTGGCGGGAGACCATTTGCGGCCTGGCCTTTCGCAGCGTCATCGCGGAAGCCCAGCTGGACCCGGAAACGCTCGAGGAGCTCAAGGACCAGTTCATGGAACGGCGCCGGGAAGTCCCCAAGCGCCTGGTGGAAAATGCGGTGATGCGGGGTGAGCTGCCGAAGGACATCAACCAGGACCTGCTGCTCGACATGATCTTCGGCTTCTGCTGGTACCGGCTGCTCACCGATCAGTTGCGCGCCGAGCAGGACATCGACGATTTCATCAACTTGCTGATCAACGGTGTCTGCGCCTCCCCCACCGCTTGAGACCAGAGCAGGACCCGCAGGGATCGCGGGTCGCTCGAGCGTCAGGCCGGTTGGCCTGAAAACTCGCGGTAGAGTTCCGGCAGGAAACTCGCCAGGTGATTGAACTCGCACAGGTCGTGCACCGCGAACTCGAATGCCAGCTCCTCCAGCCCGGCAGCATCCAGTCCCAGCCCAGCGAGCAAGGCCTCCGCCCGCTCAGCGCCGGGGAACCGCGCCATCGACGGGTGTGCACCGACCCAGTGACGGCTGGTCAGCCACATCCCCTCCTCCGTTTCCTTGAACAGATGGATCATCAGCGACACCGGCACGTCCGGCTTCTGGGCCAGGCTCATCAACGCGCTGACGCTGCCGTCGATCTTCGCCTCGCGGTAGAGCGCCGGGTCCAGCCCCAGCTGCACCGGCTCGTGGAAGTCGATCTTCAGGTCCAACAGCCGTGAGCCCACGTATTCCGTGGCACAGAAGCTGTTGCCGTACAGCCGGTGCCTGAAGCAGCGCTCGGTGTCGCAGAGCTTGTGGGCGTTCAGGCAAGGGTTCTTCACATGGGCATAGGGGAACCAGAGCATGTAGCGCTCAGCCTCCAGCGGGTGCCAGAGGAACCACCACTCGAACATGCGTGCGCTGCAGCCCGGAAAGAACTTGCGGCTCTGGACATAGGCCATCGGCCCGCTCAACAGTGCGTACCCGGCCTCCGCGCTGGGGTAGTCGGGGTCGAGCAGCCGATTGATATCCTCGACCGAGGGGCTCAGCGTCCGCTCCTGGGGTAAAGGCCCCTGCTGCAGCAAACGCATGGCCGATAGCGGGACGCGCATCTCGCCACTGAAAAAGCGCGCATAGGGCTTGCCGCGGATCGCTTCGCGATTGCGCAGGAACTGCTTCTGCATCGGCAGGGAAAAATAACTGAATGGCACCATCACGCGTGTTTGCATTGAAGTAACCTGCATCGTTGGCTCGATGGGATCAGGTGCGGACGGATCACATATCTCACCTTCCTGCGGGAAGGTGTCGGCCCCTGAGACGCTAGGACAGACTAAAAGCAAAGTCAAATTTGAATTTAAACTAAGACGGAAAGAGTCGGTTCCATGACAACTACCGAGCAGCAGGCCCCCAGCCGGGCGCCTCGCCAGGATGGGCGGGCCACACGCCAGCAGATTCTCGAGATCGCCGGGCAAGTTTTCGCCGAGCGCGGCTTCGCCAATGCCACCAGCAAGGAGATCTGTGCGCGCTCGCAGGCCAACGTCGCCGCCGTGAATTACCACTTCGAGGGCAAGGACGGCCTCTACACCGCCGTCCTGCTGGAAGCCCACCAGCGCATCATGACCCTGGAGACGCTGGAAGCGCTGACGGCCAGCGAGCTCACCGGCGAGGAAAAACTGCGCCGGCTGATCACGGAGCTGCTGGCGAGTCTCGGCAGCCCTCGCCTGGCCTGGCCCGCCAAGGTGCTGGCGCGGGAACTGCTGTCACCCTCCCCGCTGCTGCCGGCCGTGCTGAAGAAAGAGTCCTTCCCCAAGGCCCTCGCCACCCGCCGCATCATCGGCGAGCTCTTGGGCCTCCCGGAGGATGATCCGGCCGTGCTGCGCAGTGCCCTGAATATCTTTTCGCCCTGCCTGTTCCTGTTGATCGCCCACGACACCCTCAGCACGACCGTGCTCCCGGGCCTGGATACGGAACCTCAACCGCTGCTGGAGCACATGCTGACGTACGCCCTGGGCGGGCTTGCGGCGATTGGTGAACAGCGTCGCACCGTATAAGCCCGGGCTACGTCTCGTTGCCGGCACCGAATGGGTGTCGCGTGGCTCTACCCATCCTGCGTAGAGCCTTCCCGGAGGCTGCGGGCTACTGCGCCTCGCCATCCCAGGGCTTGCCGTGCAGCGGTCGGGTGCGTGCTTCCTCGGCCTCATCCAGGCCATCGCCAGCGGCGATCTCGTCGCGCCCCACCACGGACAGGTCCTTGTCCGCCGGCACTACGCCACCCGGGTCGCGACCGACACGGGTCTCGTTCTCGTCGATCAAGGTCTCGGGGCTGAGGTCATCGGCGGAGACGCCGTCCTCATGCAGGCTGCGCCCCAGCGTCTCGCCGCCCGACATGCCGGCCTCACGCACGCGACGGTCAGGGAACTCACGCTCCACCTCTTGCTCCGGACGCAGGTCGCCCACGCGCCCCTGGCGCTCGTCCTTGCGGTCACTGAAATCCAGCTGCTCCATGGAACCCATGCGGTCCTCGATGTCGTCGATCTCGCGAGGGGTATAGGGCTTTCGTTCACTGCTGCTCATGGCGGCTCTCCTGCTTGGCGTGTTCAAGGTGGACCGGCCAACACCTGCAAAGATTCAGGCTGATCGATGCCTGCATGCCCGCCACAAGCCCATGCCCAGGCAAAACCTAGAATTCACTTCAAGTTTTATAAATCCAACTATATCAACTGGTTATGAGTCATTCATAAAGTCGAAAGTTAGGAAACCTGTCGCCAGCCCCCCCCTCAGCACCAGGGCGACAGGCCCAATCAGCAAGGTGTGACGCGCATTGCCTAGCGAGCGCCCATGGTTAGCTTGAAATGAAAAATATTTTGAGATTTAAAGTCTATTTATCAACAGGTTATGAGCCATATCTAAAGATAGAATTAACATCTGCGCTCGTGCAGCGTGGCGGTGCGTGACCCTCTGCATCGAAGCGCCCCGACCCCGGAGCATGCAGCCGCCGCCCCACTCCGGACAGGCGAAAACCACACGAACTTTCCTGGAACCCAAGGCATCAGACCCTATGACCCCCAATGTCGGGATCTGCCGCCCTGCCTGCCGTTCGGGCATGCCATCACGCGCATCCAACAGTCCTGCCAACAGCACTGAGAGAGAGGCCGATGAACCGCACCACGCTGCTCGACCGATACCTGCAAGTCCGTAGCCATAGCGAATCCCTGGTGGCGCCCCTGAGCGAAGAGGACATGGTGGTGCAGTCCATGCCCGATACAAGCCCGGCCAAATGGCACCTCGCCCACACCACCTGGTTCTTCGAGACGTTCCTGCTGGCGCCCAACCTGGCGGACTACAAGGTCTTCGACGCAGGTTTCGCCTACCTCTTCAACTCCTACTACGAGGCCCTCGGCCCACGCCAGCCACGCCCCCAGCGCGGGCTGCTGACACGACCACCGGTGTCGCAGGTCATGGCCTACCGCCGCTACATCGATGAACACATGCACGCACTGCTGCAGGACGGCATCACCGACGAGTTGGGCGCCCTCGTGGAACTTGGCCTGGCCCATGAGCAGCAGCATCAGGAACTGCTGCTCATGGACCTGCTGCACCTGTTCAGCCGCTCGCCCCTGAACCCGGCCTATGACACCCGCTGGCGCGAGCCGGGTGGCGACCGGCCGGCGCGCTTCATCGCCCTCGCTGGCGGCCTGGTCGAGATCGGCCATGACGGCCAGGGCTTCGCCTTCGACAACGAGGGCCCGCGCCATCAGGTATTCCTGCCCCCGTTCCAGATCGCCGACCGCCTGGTGAGCAACGCCCAATGGCTGGCGTTCATCGAGGCAGGTGGCTACTCCCGCGCCGACCTCTGGCTCTCCGAAGGCTGGGCGAAGGTGCAGGAAGAGGACTGGCAAGCGCCCCTGTACTGGCGACAGGGTGATACGGGCTGGATGGAGATGGGCCTCGGCGGCCTGCGCCCGCTGCAGCCGACATCACCGGTGACCCACATCAGCTACTACGAAGCCTGCGCCTACGCGACCTGGGCGGACGCCCGCCTGCCCAGCGAAGCGGAATGGGAAGTCGCCGCGCGTGCCGGGCTGCTTGGCCAGGTGGAGGATTGCGCCTGGCAATGGACCGGCAGCGCATACCTGCCCTACCCCGGCTTCCACCCTTCCGCCGGCGCGGTAGGCGAGTACAACGGCAAGTTCATGGTCAGCCAGATGGTCCTGCGCGGCGGCGCCAGCGTCACCCCAGCCGGCCATGCACGGCCCAGCTACCGCAACTTCTTCTACCCGGGCCAGCGCTGGATGTTCTCCGGCCTGCGACTGGCCCGCGACGCCAGCAGCGGCGAGCAGGCCAGCGAGCATGAAGGCTTCGCCGAGGACGTGCGCAGCGGGCTCGGGGCGCCGAACAAGAGCCTGCCGCCCAAGTACTTCTACGACGCTGCCGGCTCCGAGCTGTTCGAAGCCATCTGCCGCACCCGCGAGTACTACCCCACGCGCATGGAAACGGCGCTGCTGGGCGATATCGCCAAGGAGCTTTCGGCGGTCATTCCCCGTGGCGCGGCGCTGGTGGAGTTCGGCAGCGGTGCCAGCCTGAAGACCCGCCTGCTGCTGGACGCGGCGCCCCAGATCGGGCTCTACCTGCCCATCGACATCAGCGAGTCGGCCCTGCGCAAGGCCACCGCCATGTTGCAGGGCGCCTATCCGGAACTGTGCGTACTGCCCCAGGTGGGTGACTTCACCCACTTGCCGCACCTGCCACAGGCGGCCGCCTCCCGGGCACGCGTGGCCTTCTTCCCCGGCTCGACCCTGGGCAACTTCAGCCCGGCGCAGGCGCTGCGCTTCCTGCGCTCGGTGCGCCGCTTCCTCGGTCGCGACTCACGCCTGATCCTCGGCCTGGACATGCAGAAGGATGTCGCCACCCTGGAAGCCGCCTACGACGACGCCGACGGCATCACCGCACAGTTCAACAAGAACCTGCTCGCCCGCATCAACCGCGAGCTGGGTGGCGACTTCGACCTCGACGCCTTCGCCCACCTGGCGCGCTGGAACGCGCAGGACCGCTGCATGGAGATGTTCCTGGTCAGCCTCCACGAACAGGAAGTCCGCGCCGCCGGCCGGCGCTTCCACTTCACCGCCGGGGAGCGCCTGCACACCGAGTGCTCGCACAAGTACAGCCTGGAAGGCATCGCCGAGATGGCCGCCGAATCCGGCTGGCGCCTCGCCCGCCACTGGCTGAGCCCGGAACCGCAGGTGGGGATATTCGTATTGGAGAGTGGTTGAGGCTGCCGAAGGGCACCTGAAGCTCGGTACTGCCTCTAGGGGCGAGCCCTTGCCGGCAGGCGCTCGGCTCAGCCTCATACATCCAACGCCGCCTTCGCACATGAGCGCCTGCTTGGGCGATCGCATCGCCTCGACGCCTGCCATTGCCAGCCTGGCCGTGCCTACCGACAGCGGCATGAGCACCCCCGTCATTGCGCCTATCCCCCTGAAGGAACAGGCCTGAGCCCGATGCGCCTGCGGGGCAATCTGCCGGTCAGATTTCTTTACCCATTTCCCGCGACGCCTTGCCATACAAGCACCTGCTCTAAAACTGCGGCAAAAACCACTGACGCCGCGCCGGATGGTGATCTACGGGGTCGCCCTAGCATCTGCGCTCGCCCTTCTACAGACACAAGGATGAAGCCGATGCCACCCCTCAAAACCACGCTCCGCGCTCCCCAGCTAATGCTGCTGGCCATGCTTGGCGCCCATGCTTCCAACTCGCTGGCCGACACCCCCAAGCTGCCGCCGGGTAGCACCATTACTGCCGAATCCCATTTTGCGCCACCCGCCGTCCTGCGGCAGGTGCCATTACCCGGCAACCTCCCCACCACTCTCCCGGTCCCATCAGTACCGGAGCAGGAGGCGCCTGATCCAGCCGCTCCAGTGCCCAAGGCTCCCGTGAGCGGAAGCAACAGCCTGCAAGCACGCAGCAACGCCTACACCCCGCTTTGCACATCGCTTTCAATCAACCAGCTGTACACCCTTTCCGGCGTGCAACGAGGGGCAGCTACTGCTACCACTTCGAAATCGGCCAGCATTCCAAGACCGAAGCCGTTGTCACAGAGCAGAGCCCAGGCACTGACTTCGAACTCTTCCTTTTGAGAGACGACGGTAATGGCAACCTTCAGTTGGTTGGGCATTCCAGCCAACCCGGCAATGCGGACGAATCGATCCTTGCCGTCACGCCACCCGGTCATTACTACTGGCTGATGAACGCCCTTGCCTCTGACGGCTCGCCCGTCGGCTTCGGCGCACTGGTCGCCGCCCCGATCGATGCCTATGAACCCAACGACAGCCCCGAGTCAGCCACCGTCCTGCCCGACACCCTGAACGTCATCACGGGTAACTCGGACAGCGCCTGGGATTACGACTATTACGAGTTCACCAGTGTTCGTGGGCAGACCCTGCGGCTCATGCTGACGGGGGAGGATTCAGGGACGAGCAATCGCTGGTTGCTGGAGGTCTACAACAACGGTGTCTGGCAGCAGGAGACCAAGGACATGCGACTGAATATCAACGGGCTGCCAGCTAATGAGCGCCTCCAAGTTCGGGGTCGCCCCAACCCGGCAGTGGCGTTGACTCCCCATCTGCGCTATCGCCTGACTATCGGCTCAACGCCCTTCATGCGTAATCACTACGTTGAGGGAGAGTCGAATGCCCTTCGCATTCCATACTCCGCTCCATTGGCATATGGGCAGCGATACATGACGACACAGGCTTATAAACAGGTGAAGTGGTCGATGTTGCTGACAGACAGCACCAACACTCCGATAAAGGGGGTCACACCCGTACTCCATCTGTTACCGCGAACGCGTCTCGGGCAGGAGCCTTATAGTTCGCATCCTGCAAAAACTGATATCAATGGATGGGCTCGTGGCACCATAAATCTGGGGGCTTGCTATGGAGACTGGAGCACGACCTTTGTCGACTACTCGGGAACTTACAGGAATACGTGGAAAACTGACTACAACTACGGCTCATGGTACCTAAGGCTTAACGAAGACCCGAGTGTAGGAGTCGGCAGCCCAGAGAATTCCGTAGTTTTAGGGCATCTATGTCAACAGACTCTTATTAAGAGCGAGCGTTAATTCTTCAGCTTTGTGCGGGCTAATAAGCCCGCACATTCCAACTAGGCTGGCGGATGAATCCGTCGCTCGGTCCAGTGTCCATAACGTACGACACCCCATGAGATCAGATGGGCCTGAAGGCTGTTGTACTCAAGGGCTCTGACAACGCTCGAGAAATTGCTTTTGTCCAAGTGATAACGGCCGAACCCATCGAAGTCCACGTTCATATCCGACTCGATACGCTCGATGGCCAACTCCACATAACGATTGGCGTACTGCAGCAATTCGGTGGAAGCGTTCATTCGTGCAGACAGCCGTTTCGCCACATCATCCCTGAGTAAGCCATTGTGATTACTGACGATGATGTTGCCTGCGCTATCGACCGATATACCGACCAATCCGTCACGCATAACCGGCTCCCGCCCCGACAACTCTCTCAACATGCTGCCGTAGATCGCCTGAAACCCCGCATGCGCCAAATTGAGCTCCGCATCGATGATTTCCAGCGGACGCGCATTGTCCTTGGGCGGGCGCATCACCTGTTCGATGGCCCATATCTCAAGATCGAAACTGACCTGCGGCCCCGTTGGCAATTGCGCCAACCGGTTGTAGGTATGGCTTTCGATGACTCGATCCAGACCTTCCTGCGGCAGTGCCTCCGGCAGCGCCAATGCTCGAGCCGACTCGCCCGCCTTGGCCACTTCGGCGACCCAGGTATCCGAGCGCGTGGGCCATAACGACAGGTTGCTCGTGATCTCCATGACGACCTCTCCTTTCTGGGGTGTTCCCTCAAGGTCGGCCGGTGCGTTTTTTAGCTGAGTGCGGCGAGCGACTGGAAAGTCCTATTCCCATGTAGGAACAAGACGCTCCAGTCGGGGCAGCCCAGGGGGGTGGTGATGCAACTCACCGGGACACGATCGCCCCGGCGGAAACAGCATCAGCCCGCCTGGCGAATCCCCGGCTCCTGGGCGCTGGCGAGCTTGACGATACGCCGGCTGCCGCAGCCGGCCTGGAGCAGCACCATGTCTTCGAACACCTGCTTGCCCAGGCGCAACACGGCGCTGGGGTCCTGGTAATCGACGAGGTTGAGCCCGGCCACGGTGAAGTGTTCATGGGTCGCCGGGTTATGCACGAAGAGGCTGAAGGTGCCGTCCGTGAGTGTCCGGCTTTCCACCCTGCAACTGGGGATGGCGCGCGCGAGCATCAGGTCCAGTTCCTTGCCAGACAGTGCAGTTTTCATCAACAGCCTCCTTGTTACGGTCATGCCGGCCGCGTGAATTCGGGCCGCGCGCAATCGGGGTCAGAGCAGGCGTACCGGGAATACCGATGCGCCGTCCACGCCCCTGATGGATGGCCGCTCGGCCATCACCTCGAAAATCGCCTTGGCCTGCCCGGGGTCCAGCGGCTCCAGTTCGATCAGCCGCGTACGGTTCCAGTTCTCCGGCGCCGCCCCCGCGAAGCTGATGCGCCCGGCGAGCCCGTTCAGCGCCGCCCAACCCTCGAACTGCTCCAGGCCGAAGTCGAGCGTCACCGCACGCGGCTCGAGCCGCACGACGCCGTCGGCCAGCGCGGGCGAGTACAGGGTCAGGTGTGCAAGAGACGTGATCATCCTGATGCCTCCGGAAGCCGGTCGGACAGGCTCGGAAAAAGTCTTCAACCCCCAGGGGAGCACAGGCAACTAGCGATAAACATGCCAATACAGGTTTTCAGCGGTCGACCTGCACGCCCGCGCCTCCCTGCACAGGAAAAACGCCACAACCTGATATCGACACGATGGCAAACCACCCAAGAGTCCGGGGAACCCGCGCCCTTGAACGGGGTCGTGCCCATGCATTCTGCACGGGCAATCTGCACGATTCGGGCAACTTGCAATGACGCGCACAGGTGCGATGCGATGATCGGGGGCGGGCTGCGCGCTAACGGTGCGCGTCGATCCCATTCGGGCAGGCGGTCGAGCAATCGCCTGATATCAGCGCGTCATCTCGATGATATTGAAACCATTGCAGCGGACGAACGGCCTCCGTCGCCAGTGCAATAAGGCTGAACTCACACCCGCTCCCGGACTTCTCAATAGCAACTCACGCGTATCCCAACTTGAGGCCCGGTCGCTGCGGCATGCGTCGGGCTTCTTTTTTGGGTGGACCCACCCGTACCTGGACGTAGCCATGGCTTTTCAACCGTCAGCCGAAGAATTGCAGCAGAGGCTGGACGCCCGGCTGGACAACCACCTGTGCGTGGTCAAGTTCCGCGACGACGACGTGGTGCTGTCGCTGCGCGACCTGCGCACCGGCCGCCTGACCATCGTCTCCGGCCTCTTCCCCCGCCACTGGGCCAGCCACGAACAGTTCGAGGCCCTCAATGGCCAGTTGATCGACGAGCTGGAGCACATGCTCGAGCAGGACCCGGGTGGAGACGACGACGCCTTCCCGGAGGGCAACTGACCGTGCCCCAAGCCCCGCAAAGCGACGCCGAGCGCCTGGCAGCGCTCGCCAGGGAGGCGTCACGCGGGCGTATCCGCCGCAAGCCCTGAAAGAACACGCAACGGCACAAAGGCGGAACCTGTCCGGCACCACCGGTTCTATAAGTCCCTGAGAGGCGCCTGGGGGCGCAAACGGCATCAAGACCGTCGACGTTGAACGAACTGGAGATCCACATGGGCTGTTATCACATTTCCCCCACGGAAAAGGGGTGGGAGTTGCGCAAGGAAGGTGCAACGCGCCCGTCCAAGACCGCCAGCGAGAAAGCCGTACTACTCGACAGCATCGAGAGCTTCATGCAGCACCGCGCAGGCACGGTGAAGGTGCACGGGGAGGACGGCAGCGTCGAGCAGGAGCTGCGCTATCCGCCCACCCGGCGTTACTACGAGCCGTCGGGCGACTAGCCCGAAAGGCAACCCACCGAAGAAGACCTCGGAACTCAGCCGCGTGCGATGCCGGTGAGGGTGATGCCGTAGCGCTTGAGCAGCTGTATCGCCGGCTCGTGGCTGGGGTCCTCGCACTCGGCGAATTCCCCGGCGGGCAGGTTGCCCTCGGCCCACGCCAGCAACTGGCGGTTGGCGTCTTCCATATCCGGTTTGCTCGCCGCCTCGATGTCCAGCTTCGAGGTGTTGTTGTCCTTTTGATAGGTGATGATCCAGTGCGCCATATCGGTTACCTCGGCGTTGGCGGGTGTATCTGAGCTGACTGGCACCACCGCCGATGAGTTCACCGCCAAACGCCCTCCCCGACTTGAACTTTCCTCCGGCCGCCTCCCTCGAATTGCCATCGGCGCCACCGCTTCGCTGCGCGCTCGGCGCCATTCACGTCGCATTCGCCACCGGAGGCCTGGTCCAGGGATGAACCCGCTGCACACCCCCTCATCGAGGAACATTCGCATCGCCACCGGCCTCCTGGCCGCATTGCTGTTGGCCGCTTGCCAGGAACAGGAGACGCCCAAGCCCGTGCAACGGGTCCTGGTGCAGAACATCGAGGAGGCCGATTTCAGCGCCGAAGTGCGCCTCACCGGCGACATCCAGGCCCGCGTCGAGGCGCAGCAGGCCTTCCGCGTGGGCGGCAAGATCATCGAGCGCCTGGTGGACGTGGGTGACCCGGTCAAGGCCCAGCAGGTACTGGCGCGCCTCGACCCGCAGGAGCAGCGCAGCAACCTCGACACCGCCAATGCGGCCGTCACCGCCCAGCGCGCGCAGCTCAAGGAGGCCGAACTGGCCTTCGAGCGCCAGCGCAAGCTGCTGCCCAAGGGCTACACCAGCCAGAGCGAGTTCGACCAGGCGCAAGCCCAGCTGCGCGCCACCCGCAGCTCCCTGGACGCCGCCGAGGCCCAGGCCGCCAACGCCCGCGACATGCTCGCCTACACCGAACTCAAGGCCTCGACCGACGGCGTGATCACCAGCCGCCACGCCGAAGTCGGCCAGGTGGTGCAGGCCACGGTGCCGATCTTCACCCTCGCCCGCGAAGGCGAGCGCGACGCCGTGTTCAACGTCTACGAATCGCTGTTCGACCAGCAACTGGAGAGCCAGGAAGTGACCGTCGCCCTCCTCGGCCAGCCGCAGGTGACCGCCAGGGGCGAGGTGCGCGAGATCACCCCGACCATCGACCCGCAGAGCGGCACCCTCAAGGTCAAGGTGGCGCTGCAGGACGTGCCGCCACAGATGAACCTGGGCGCCGTGGTCACCACCCGCCTCCGCCCGCGCAGCGGCGACGGGGTCGTGCTGCCCTGGTCGGCGCTGACCAAGGCCGGCCGCGAGCCGGCGGTGTGGCGGGTGGGTGATGACCAGCGGGTGGCGCTGCAGAAGGTCGGCGCAGTGCGCTACGCCAGCGGCAAGGTACTGGTGGGCCAGGGCCTGCAAGCAGGCCAGAAGGTGGTGATCGCCGGCGGCCAGTTGCTGCACCCCGGCCAGCAGGTGGAAATCGCCCGCGCCGAACAGGCCGCCGAACCGGACAAGGCCGCAGCGGTGCGAGAGGACCGCGCCGAGCCGGCGCCACAGCCCCAGGTCGAAGGGAGCGTGCCCCATGAATGACGCCACCCGCATCGCCTGCCTCCTGCCGCTCGGCGCCCTGCTGCTGGCCGGCTGCGGCGAGAAGGAGCGGACACCGCCCCCGCCGCGCCCGGTGCTCAGCGTGGTGGTGGAGAGCCAGCACCAGGAGAGCGTCGGCCGCTTCGCCGGCACCATCCAGGCGCGCTACGAAACCACCCTGGGCTTCCGCACCAACGGCCGCATCGCCTCGCGTGCGGTGGATGTCGGCGACAAGGTGGCCAAGGGCGCCCTGCTCGCCACCCTTGACCCCACCGACCAGCAGAACCGCCTGCGTGCCAGCGAGGGCGACCGCGCCAGCGCCGAAGCGCAGTGGATCGACGCCCAGGCCGATGCCCGCCGCCAGGAGGAACTGTTCGCCCGGGGCGTCGGCGCCAAGGCCAACCTCGACGCTGCCCGCACCCGCCTGCAGACCAGCCGCGCCAGCCTCGACCAGGCCCGCGCTGCGGTGCAGCAGGCCAGCGACCAGCTCGACTACACACACCTCACCACCGACTTCGACGGCGTCGTCACCGCCTGGCGCGCCGAGGCCGGCCAAGTGGTCGCCGCCGGCCAGGACGTGGTGACCCTGGCACGCCCCGAAGTGCGCGAGGCGGTGTTCGACCTGCCCGACGACCTCGTCGCCGCCCTGCCCGAGGACGCCACCTTCCTCGTCAGCGCCCAGCTGCAGGAGAACGCCTCCACCACCGGGCGCATCCGCGAAATGGCGCCCCAGGCCGACGCCGCCACCCGCACCCGCCGCGTGCGCCTGAGCCTGGAGCAGACCCCGGACAGCTTCCGCCTCGGCACCACGGTGCGGGTGGAACTGAGCAGCCCGGTGACCCCGCGCGCCAGCCTGCCCGCCAGCGTGCTGATGCACGCGGAGCCCGGCGCGCCGCAGGACCGTGGGCAGGTCTGGGTGGTGGACGAACAGGCCGCCGTGGTGCACCGCCGCGAGGTGCAGGTGCTGAGCCGCGAAGAGGAGCGCGTGCTGATCGGCAAGGGGCTCGCCGACGGCGAGCGGGTGGTCAGCGCCGGGGTCAACAGCCTCAAGGAAGGCCAAGCAGTGAAACTGGATGAAGGGGATCGGCCATGAGTGATGCCAAGGGCGGCTTCAACCTCTCGGAATGGGCGTTGCGCCACCAGTCGTTCGCCTGGTACCTGATGGCGGTGGCGCTGGTGATGGGTGTTTTCTCCTATTTCGAACTGGGCCGCGAGGAAGACCCGGCCTTCACCATCAAGACCATGGTCATCCAGACCCGCTGGCCCGGCGCCACGGTCAACGACACCCTGGAGCAGGTCACCGACCGCATCGAGAAGAAGCTCGAGGAGCTGGACAGCCTCGACTACGTGAAGAGCTACACGCGCCCGGGGGAATCCACCGTCTTCGTCTACCTCAAGGACACCACCGACGGCGCCGAGATACCCGACATCTGGTACCAGGTGCGCAAGAAGATCGACGACATCCGCGGCCAGTTCCCCCAGGGCCTGCAGGGCCCGGCGTTCAACGACGAGTTCGGTGACGTCTACGGCAGCCTCTACGCCTTCACCGGCGACGGCCTCAGCTACCGCCAGCTGCGCGACTACGTCGAGCGCGTGCGCCTGGACATCCGCAGCGTCAAGGACCTGGGCAAGGTGCAGCTGATCGGCGAACAGGACGAGGTGTTCTACCTCAACTTCTCCACCCGCAAGCTGGCCGCCCTGGGCCTCGACCAGCGCCAGGTGATGCAGAGCCTGCAGGCGCAGAACAGCGTGACGCCCTCGGGGGTGATCGAGGCCGGCGCCGAGCGCATCTCCGTGCGCACCTCCGGCGAGTTCCGCTCCCAGGCGGACCTGGAGGCGGTCAACCTGCGCATCAACGACCGCTTCTACCGCCTCGCCGACCTGGCCAGCATCCAGCGCAGCTACCAGGACCCGCCCACCTCGCTGTTCCGCTTCAACGGCGAGCCCGCCATCGGCCTGGCGGTGGCCATGCGTGATGGCGGCAACATCCAGACCTTCGGCGCGGCGCTGCATGCACGCATGCAGGAGGTCACCAACGAGCTGCCCATCGGCGTCGGCGTGCACCAGGTATCGAACCAGGCCGAGGTGGTGGAGAAGGCCATCGGCGGCTTCACCAGCGCCCTGTTCGAGGCGGTGATCATCGTCCTGGTGGTGAGCTTCATCAGCCTCGGCGTGCGCGCCGGCCTGGTGGTGGCCTGCTCGATCCCCCTGGTGCTGGCCCTGGTCTTCGTGTTCATGGAATACAGCGGCATCACCATGCAGCGCATCTCCCTCGGCGCCCTCATCATCGCCCTCGGCCTGCTGGTGGACGACGCCATGATCACGGTGGAGATGATGGTCACCCGCCTGGAGCTGGGCGACTCGCGGCACGACGCCGCCACCTACGCCTACACCTCCACCGCCTTCCCCATGCTCACCGGCACCCTGGTGACGGTGGCCGGCTTCGTGCCCATCGGCCTCAACGCCAGCTCGGCGGGCGAATACACCTTCACCCTGTTCGCGGTGATCGCCGTCGCCCTGCTGCTGTCGTGGGTGGTCGCGGTGCTCTTCGCCCCGGTGATCGCCGTGCACGTGCTGCCCGCCACGCTCGAGCACAAGGAAGAGAAGAAGGGCCGCATGACCCGCTTCATGGACCGCGGCCTGCGCCTGGCCATGGGGCACCGCTGGGCCACCATCCTGCTCACCGTGGCGCTGTTCGGCGGCTCGCTGTTCCTCATGCAGTTCGTCCAGCAGCAGTTCTTCCCCTCCTCCGACCGCCCCGAGCTGCTGGTGGACCTGAACCTGCCGCAGAACAGCAGCATCGCCGAGACCCGCGCGGTGATGGACCGCTTCGAGGCCAAGCTCAAGGGCGATGACGACATCCAGCGCTGGAGCTCCTACATCGGCGAAGGCGCGGTGCGCTTCTACCTGCCCCTCGACCAACAGCTGCAGAACCCCTACTACGGCCAGCTGGTGATAGTCGCCAGGGACCTGGACGCCCGGCAGCGCCTCTCCGCCCGGCTCAAGCAGCGCCTGCGCGACGAGTTCGTCGGCATCAGCGGCTACGTGCAGCCCCTGGAGATGGGCCCACCGGTGGGCCGGCCGATCCAGTACCGCATCAGCGGCCCGGACATCGACAAGGTGCGCGAGTACGCCATGGACCTGGCCGCGCGGCTGGACGCCAACCCCAACGTCGGCGAGATGATCTACGACTGGAACGAGCCCGGGCGCGTGCTGAAGATCGACATCGCCCAGGACAAGGCACGCCAGCTGGGCCTCTCTTCCGAGGACGTGGCGCAAATGATGAACGGCGTGGTCACCGGCGCCACCATCACCCAGGTGCGCGATAGCATCTACCTGGTCAACCTGGTGGGCCGCTCCGAGGAAGGCGAGCGCAACTCGCCGGAGACCCTGGAAAACCTGCAGATCGTCACCCCCAACGGCACCTCCATTCCGCTCAAGGCCTTCGCCACCGTGGGCTACGAACTGGAGCAGCCACTGGTGTGGCGCCGCGATCGCAAACCCACCATCACCCTCAAGGCCAGCGTCCACGGCGACATGCAGCCCACCGACCTGATGGCCAGGCTCAAGCCCGAGGTCGACGACTTCGCCGCCGGGCTGCCCGCCTCCTACCGCATCACCCCGGGCGGCACGGTCGAGGAAAGCGGCAAGGCCCAGGGGCCCATCGGCCAGGTGGTGCCGCTGATGCTGTTCCTCATGGCGACCTTCCTGATGATCCAGCTGCAGAGCGTGCAGAAGATGTTCCTGGTGGCCAGCGTGGCGCCCCTGGGCCTGATCGGCGTGGTGCTCGCGCTGCTGCCCACGGGCACGCCGCTGGGCTTCGTGGCCATCCTCGGGGTGTTGGCGCTGATCGGCATCATCATCCGCAACTCGGTGATCCTGGTGACCCAGATCGACGAGTTCGAACGCGAGGGCGCCCATCCCTGGGATGCGGTGATCGAAGCCACCCACCACCGCACCCGGCCCATCCTCCTCACCGCCGCAGCGGCCAGCCTGGGCATGCTGCCCATCGCCCGCGAAGTGTTCTGGGGCCCCATGGCCTTCGCCATGATCGGCGGCATCATCATCGCCACCCTGCTCACCCTGTTCTTCCTGCCCGCCCTCTACGTCGCCTGGTACCGCATCCACGAACCGAACGACGACACGCCCCCGGCACGCAATGCGCAGGAGGTGTAGGGGTGAATTCAGTCGCCAGACGGTACGTAGCACCGCAGGATGGGCTGGGCGGAACTCCGCTTCAGCCCATCGATGGGGCGTACGCCGCGGCTGGCCGCTTTCGTAGGATGGTGTAGAGCGAAGCGAAACCCATGCTGTAGGCGTGCCAGGAATCCAGATGAGCCCTGAAAGCGCCGTGCTTGAGCCTTTTCGTTGAGTCCGAAACAGCTACCGCACACAGAGCCGATTCATTCGCGACGGGGCGGCGCGAAGGCGTCACCCCCACCTGCCTGGGGGTGACGCCAATTCCGGCTCACGCGTTGCGATGCAACTCGGCCAACTTCGCTGCGGCCTCTTCGATGCGCGCCTTGAGCGCTTCGATTTCCTCGCGACGTTCGGCGATCACCCGCTTCGCCGGGCAATGCCCGGTGAGGCCACGGGCAAGCACCACGCCACCCCCGCCGGCACGCAGCCACCCGACCAGGCCACCCTGGCGCAGCCCGGTACCGACCATCACCAGGCCGCCTGCGATGCACAGGAAGCGTTCCCACCCCTCGACGTTATGAGGACGGGCAGCGTTTTCACGGGACTGGGGTTCGAAGGCGACCATGGCGTTCTCCTGGCTCTAGGGGGGTTGTAGTAACGACTGGCCAGTTGCGTTCGGGGTTCAGTGTGCTGGACGAGCGGAGCGCGGGACCACCGCGAAGGCGGCCCCGCCTGCAGCTCATGAAGGCTTGCGGCCCTGGTCGAGGCTCTGGTCCACCAGCCACCGGCCATGGGCCAGGGAGGCGCGGCGGGCGCTGTCCTCCTCGGCGAGGAAGGCCGAGCTGGCCGGCAACGGGATGCGCCGGGTACGGCTGCCATCGGGGGCGGTGATGTGCACACCGCCGGCCCAGGGCGTGGGGATGCCCGGGTGCTCGATCAGGTGCGCGGTGATGATGTGGTCACGGTGGGTGCACTGGTTGCTGCTGTTCATGGCTCTGCCTCCAATAGGCGGGAGGAGCGGGATAAGGCGTGGGCCCTCCCTTCGAGTGGATGCCCAGCGGGCATGGACCTTCACCATAGCGCAGGCCCGCGCCACGACCGCACGGGCCGACGAGCCGCACCCCGGGAGGCGTTGACAGCGTCGGTGCGCCCCCAGCAGTATCGACGCCATGAACGCCGCCCTCCGCCGTACTACCACCACCTCCACCACCGCCATGTGCGGGGCGAGCGGGTGTGCGTAGCGGATAGCGCTAGAAGACCCAAGGCCCCGCCAGCGATGGACGGGGCCTTTTCTTTTGCCCCGGCGGCGCTGGCATTCAAGGAGAAATGCCATGCACGACCCGAGGAAATCCGCCCTGCTGATCATCGACATGCAGGTCGCGCTCTACGAAGGACCCGACAAGCCCTGGCAGGCCGAACTGCTGCTGACCCGGGTCAACCAGCTGATCGCCCGCGCCCGCGCCTCCGGGACACCGATCTTCGCGGCACGCTTCGCCGGCCCAGAAGGCTCGCCGGTGGCACCGGGCAGCAAGGGCTGGTCGCTGCACCCGCGCCTGGCCGTGGACCCGGCGCGCGATCGCATCTTCGACAAGAACCGCCCCAGCTGCTTCGCAGGCACCCGCCTGGACGACTGGCTGCGCGACGCCTCCATCGGCGAACTCGTGGTAGCCGGCATGAAGACCCAGTACTGCATCGACAGCACCTGTCGCGCCGCCGCCGAGCTCGGCTACCGCGTGGTGCTGGTCGAAGACGCCCACAGCTGCATGGACACCCCGGCGCTGGATGCCTCGGCGATCATCCGCCACCACAACCTGACGCTGTCGGGACCGTTCGCCACGCTGGCGAAGACCGCCGAGGTGAGCTTCTGAGGAAAGCCGGGGCGACTGTAGGGGCGACTTCAGTCGCCAAGCGGTGCGCAGCACCGCCCTACAGCCAGCCCGGGTGGGCGTAGGGTGGGCTTCAGCCCACCGATGGGCGCTGCACAACGCTTCGCGAGCAGAGCTCGCTCCTACGGGATGTCCCGCTCCCACTTCACCCCAACAACGATGCCACGGTGCGCTCGCCCAGCGCCGGGCCGATGCTCATGCCCAGGCCGGTGTGCATCAGCACGGCGGTGACGCCGGGGATGGCCTTGAGCACCGAGAACGGGCCGGGGCCGCGTGCGCCGTAGACGCCCTGCCAGCGCTCGAGCACCTGCAGGCGGGTGCCGAGGGTGTGTTCGGCGAGGTCGAGCATCAGGTTGTCCACCGCTTCGGCGTTGAACGGCGAGGCGTCGCGGCCGTAGTCGTGGGAGTCGCCGATGATCAGCTCGCCATAGGGCGTGGGGCTGACCAGCAGGTGGATGCCGTGCTGTTCCAGTTCGGGGGTGTGCTGCTCGATCTGGCCACGGATGGCCTCGGCTTCCGGCAGGTCGGAGAAGGCGCCGTAGTGCACGCAGCTGAGGCCGGTGAGCACGGCGTGCTGCAGGCCGATGTCCACCGCCGGGCGTGCGCGGAGCATCTGCAGGCGGCAGACGCTGGGCTGCAGCGGGGCGATCTGCTCGGCCAGCAGGGTCAGGTAGTCGTGGCCCGAGCAGACGATGATCTGCTCGGCGCGGCAGCTGCCGGCGCTGGTGTGCACGCGGTTCTGCTCGACGTCGCGCACCAGGGTGGAGAAATGGAAGGTCACGCCCAGCTCGTCACGCAGGTAGTTCACCAGCGCCGGGATGGCCTCGCGGGAATACAGCTGCTGGTCGTCCAGGCCGTGCAGGGCCACGCGGTGGTGGCTGAACTGGCCCTGGTAGAGGTCGTGCAGGCGCTCGCCGCGCAGCAGTTCGACGCGGTAGCCGTGCTCGACGGCGCGGGTGGCGCAGAAGGCCTCCAGCAATTCCTCTTCCGCCTCGGTGCGGGCGAACAGCAGGGAACCGTTGCGGCGGATATGGAAGCCGGCCACTTCGGCCAGCTCCGCCCAGATCGTCCGCGCCTCACGGGCCAGGGCGAACATCGGGCCCGGCGCCTGGCCGGTGATCAGCGCCTGGCCGAAGTTGCGCACCGAGGCGCCCAGGGGCCGGTCGCTGCGCTCGAACACGCTGACCTTGAGGCCGCGCCGGGCGGCGGCATAGGCGTGGGACAGGCCGAGGATGCCGGCGCCGACGATGGCGATATCGGTGTCGTGGAGGGGCATGGGTATCTCCTGGAATTCGATGCCCGTCCTCCCCGACCCTCTCCCCGCAGAGAGAGGGCGAAGGGAACGGGCTGGGGCTTACTGCGGCAGCTTCTCGGACTTGCCGTCGTAGCGCTTGCGCCATTCGGCGAGGATCGAATCGCGGTTCTTCGAAGCCCACGCGAAGTCGTTCTTGATCAGGCGCTGCTCGTAGTCGGCAGGCAGTTCGGTCTGCGGCTTGGCGATGCCGGGCTGGGCGAGGACGGCGAAGTTCTCCTTGTACAGCTCCATGGCGGCGGGGCTGGCGGAGAAGTCGGCGAGCTTCCTGGCAGCGTCGGCGTGCTGGGTGCCCTTGATCACGCCGGTGGCTTCGATTTCCCAGCCCAGGCCTTCCTTCGGTAGGACGATGTCCAGCGGCGCGCCCTGGCGCTTCAGCTGCACGGCCGGGTATTCGAAGGAGATGCCGATGGGGAACTCGCCGGCGGCGGCCAGCTTGCATGGCTTGGAGCCGGAGTGGACGTACTGGCCGATGTTCTGGTGCAGCGCATCCATGTAGGCCCAGCCTTGTTTCTCGCCGAAGGTCTGCAGCCATGCGCTGACGTCGAGGAAGCCGGTGCCGGAGGACGCCGGGTTGGGCATGACGATCTTGCCCTTGTACTCGGGCTTGGTCAGGTCTTCCCAGCTGCCGGGCTTGGTCAGGCCCTGCTTCTCGGCTTCGACGGTGTTGAAGCAGATGGTGGCGGCCCACACGTCCATGCCCACCCAGGCCGGCGGGTTGGCGGCGTCGCGGTAGTTGGCGCCGATGGCGTCCAGGTGCTTGGGCGCGTAGTGCTCGAGCATGCCCTGTTGGTCGAGGATGGCCAGGCTGGAGGCCGCCAGGCCCCACACGGCGTCGGCCTGGGGGCGTTCCTTCTCGGCCAGCAGCTTGGCGGTGATGATGCCGGTGGAGTCGCGCACCCACTTGATCTCGATGTCCGGGTTTTCCTTCTCGAAGGCCTTCTTGTAGGCCGCCAGCTGCTCGGCCTCCAGGGCGGTGTAGACGGTCAGCTCGGTGGCGGCCTGGGCCTGCAGGGCGAAGCCTGCGACAACGGCGGCAGCGAAGGCGAGACGCTTGAACATGTGAAGCTCCTTGGTTGGTGTGCTGGGGTCGGGTTTGGCTTGCTGTGGTTATGCGTTGGCAGGGGTTTCGCCGCGCGCCAGGCGGGCGTTGATCAGGTCGATCACCTCCGGCAGGTCGGCGATGGTATCGATCAGGTAGTGCGGGCGGCTCGGCGCGAACAGCGCGTCGATGCGAGCGCGCTCCTCGGCCAGGCGCGCGGCCGGCAGGGCCTGGTAGGCGGCGAAGTCGAGGCCGAGGAAGTTGCCGGAGAAGCGCAGCGCCACGGTCCACATGCCGGCGCTGCGGCCTTCGTGGATGCCGGGCTCGGTGTCGTCCACCTTGACGCAGGCGGCCACGTCGTCGAGGCCGAGGGCGATGACGTTGGCCAGCGCCTGGGCCGGGCTCGGGCGGCCCCTGGGCACCTCGTCGGTGGCGACCACGTGGTCCGGGCGGTAGCCGGCCTCGGCGGCCAGTTCCACCACCTTGTCCATCACCACCCTGGGGTAGCCGGAGCAGGTGCCGATCTTCAGCCCGCGCTGGCGCAGGGCGGCGATGGCGTCCAGGGCGCCGGGGATCAGCGCCGAGTGCTCGCCGACCTTGGCGATCTGCAGCGGCATGAAGCGCTCGTAGATCGCGGTGACGTCCGCGTCCGTGGGCAGCCGGCCGAAGCGGCGCTCGAAGCGCGCGGCGATGGCCGGCACGTCGCACAGGGTGCGGATGTGGTCCCACTTGCCCATGCCCATGGGGCCGCGTGCTTCCTCCAGGCTGATCTCGACGTCGAAGCTGGCGAAGGCCTCGACGAAGATCCGCGTGGGGGCGAAGGAGCCGAAGTCGACCACGGTGCCGGCCCAGTCGAGGATGGCGGCCTGCAGGTGCGTGGGGGTCTGGTAATGCATGGGGATCTCCGTGGATCAGTGGCCGGGCGCGGTCTGGCGCCAGGCCTGGGAGCGGCGCAGCAGGCCGCGCGAGGCCCCGGCCAGCAGCAGCGAGACGGCGGCCGAGGTGAGCAGGATGAGGGTGGACATGGCGGCCGCGCCGCCGACGTTGCCGGCGTCGTCCATGTTCAGCACGGCGACGGCGGCCAGCACGCTGCTCGGGCTGTAGAGGAAGATCGCGGCGGACACGGTGGTCATGGCCGAGACGAACAGGTAGCGGACGATGTCCAGCAGCGCCGGCAGGCAGATGGGCAGCGTCACCTTCAGGTAGTGGCGGTACAGCGGCATCTTCAGCGACAGCGCGGCGGCCTCGAACTCGCCGTCGAGCTGGCGCAGCGCGGTGCTGGCGGTCATCTGCGCGGTGGTGAGGAAGTGCGCGA
This sequence comes from Pseudomonas sp. 57B-090624, assembly GCF_003234055.1. Lineage (NCBI taxonomy): Bacteria > Pseudomonadati > Pseudomonadota > Gammaproteobacteria > Pseudomonadales > Pseudomonadaceae > Pseudomonas > Pseudomonas sp. 57B-090624. The sequence goes on along the minus strand of NZ_QKRU01000064.1, from coordinate 7,791 downwards.
TGGAGCACACCACCAGCAGCGTCATGCTGCCGTAGAGGCCATGCAGCGGGTTGGCCGGCAGGTTGAAGAAGAAGACGTAGCCCAGGCCCAGCACCAGCCCGGGCACCGCCATGGGCACGAAGCTGAGCAGGCGCAGCACCTGGTTCAGGGCGCGCTGGCCGTGGGTCTTCTCCATCAGCCAGGCGCCGGTGAAGATCAGCGCGCTGCCGAACAGCGCGGTGCAGGTCGCCAGGGTCAGGCTGTTGCGGTACGCCAGCCAGCCGCCGCCGGCGCCCTCCTCGAAGGCGTAGTGGCGCAGGGACAGCGACAGGTTGTAGGGCCAGAACTTCACCAGCGAGGAGTACACCGCCATGCCCAGCACCCCCAGCAGCACGGCGCAGACCAGCAGCACCAGGGCGAGGAAGCAGGCATCGCGCAGGCGCGAGGGCTTGGGCTGGTGGACCTGGGCGCGACCGCTCATGGCATCGCCCTGGCGCCGGCGCAGCCAGGCATCGACACCGAAGCTGAGCAGGGCCGGCAGCAGCAGCACCATGCCGATCAGCGCGCCACGGCCGAACTGCTGCTGCCCCACCACCGCCTTGTAGGCCTCCAGGGCCAGCACCTGATAGTCGCCGCCCACCACCACCGGCACGCCGAAGTCGGTGATGGTCAGGGTGAACACCAGGCAGAAAGCGGCGAACACGGCCTGGCGCGTGGCCGGCCAGGTGATGCTGCGGAAAGCCTTCCAGGGCCCGGCGCCCATGCTGGAGGCGGCGTCGAACAGGCGGCCGTCGGCCAGGGACAGCGCCGAGATGAGGATCATCAGCGCATGGGGGAAGGTGTAGATGGCCTCGCCCAGGACGATGCCCCAGAAGCCGTAGATGTTGTCCGGCAGCCAGCCGCGCAACAGGCCCTGGTTGCCGAACAGGTAGATCAGCGCGATCCCCGGCAGCATCGAGGGCGCCAGCAGCGGCAACAGGGAGATGCCGCGCCACAGCCCCTTGCCCGGGATCAGCGTGCGGGTCAGGGCGTAGGCGAACAAGTAGGCCACCGGCACCACCAGGGCGGCGACGCTGAGGGAGACCTTGAGGCTGTTGCCCAGCAGCCAGTGGAAGTTGGCGCTGGCCAGCAGCTCACGGGCCGCCACCAGGCCACCGCCCTGCCCGGCTTCACCGCTGAAGCCGCGCCAGAAGATGGCCGCCAGGGGCAGCACCACGGCGACGGCGAGGAAGGCCAGGAACAGGCACTTGCCGCCCTGGATGAACAAGCGGTCCCCCAGGTTGCCGGGGCGACGGCGGGCGCTCTGCGGGAGGGCCAGGGTGCGCTCCATCAGGCGAACACCTGCAGGCTGCGGGACGGCAGCGCCACCCAGATGTCCGGCCCGCCGAGGCGCGGCATCTGCGCCGGGTCCAGCTCGGCCAGCAGCGGGTGGCCGGGCAAGGCGTCCAGCTCGAAGCTCACCCGGCAGCGGTTGCCGAGGAAGGTGATCTCGCGCACCTGGGCGCGGAAGCGGTTGTCGTCGTCCTGGCCGGGCTCCACGGCGATGGCCTCGGGGCGGCAGAACAGCTGGCCACTGGCGCCCTCGCCCGCCTGTTCGGGCAGGCACAGGCGCAGGTCGCCGACCCGGGCATGGCACCCCTCGCGACCCTCGAAGGGCAGCCAGTTGCCCTGGCCGACGAAGCTGGCCACGAAAGGCGTGGCCGGGCGCCGGTAGATGGTCTCGGGGGTGTCGTACTGCTCGACCCGGCCGTGGTTCATCACCGCGATGCGGTCGGCCATGAGCATGGCCTCGTCCTGGTTGTGGGTGACCATCAGGGTGGTGATGCCCAGGCGCTTCTGCAGCTGGCGCAGCTCGGTGCACAGGTGCTCGCGCACGCGGGCGTCCAGCGCCGACATGGGCTCGTCCAGCAACAGCAGCGACGGCGACGGCGCCAGGGCGCGGGCCAGGGCCACGCGCTGCTGCTGGCCGCCGGACAGCTGGCCGGGGTACTTCTTCTCGCTGCCGGTCAGGCCCACCAGCTCGAGCATCTGCGCCACGCGCTGGCGGGCTTCTTCACGGCTGGCGCCGGTGAGGCCGTAGGCGATGTTCTGCTCGACGCTGAGGTTGGGGAACAGCGCATAGGACTGGAACAGGATGCCGTAGTCACGGGCCTGGGGCGGCAGGTGGGAGATGTCCCGCCCGCCCATGTACAGAACGCCGCTGTCCTGGCGCTCCAGCCCGGCGATGCAGCGCAGCAGCGTGGTCTTGCCACAGCCGGAGGGGCCCAGCAGGCACACCAGCTCGCCTTCGGCGATGTCCAGGGACACCCCGTCCAGGGCGGTGAAGCTGCCGAAGCGCTTGCGCACTTCGCAAGCCTGCAGATAGGGGGTGGCGGACATGACAGGACCTCGCAGAACACTGGCGCACCGCAGGAAGCGCGGTACGGCTCGACGAGGCTGATGCTAGGGAGCAAATGCGAAATCCATGTGGCGATAACCCCAAGCCCACCGATAGTGGCATTGGCGGATTTGGTATAGGCCAGCGCTCGGATAGTGCGCGCAGCAGCCTCGGGATGGGCCTGAGTGCACTTCTTCTGCTCGAAAACAATCCCCTATCCAAAGCGCACTCTGTTGCCGTGCCTGACTCAGAAGGTGATGCAGCAGATAGCGCCCCTTCAGAAGGCCGAGTGGAATCGTCGTGGAAGGGGTTGAGCGACATGGATGTCGCGAGAGCGCTGCCGGGCCAGGGATGGCCCGTCAGCGCGTGCCCCTGGAACGACGATGGAGTGAGGGGACCCGACGCAGTCGGGCCGGATGCAGGGGCAAGTTTTTTGGTTCCTTTTCAACGATTGGAAAAGGGACTCGCCCGGGAGGGCGAAACAAAAAACATCCGCTGAACTCAATAAACACCCGAGCGTTGCTGCACTCGTACAGCCCGGCCCCTGCAACAGGGACCGGGCGTGCGGGCTTAAAGCCGGTTGAGGCTGACGTTGTCCAGGTACAGCGACTGGTCGGCACGGGTGCTGAGCACCATCAGCTCCATGCGCCGGTAGGTTCCGGCCGGCACCTGGAAGCTCTGCTGCAGCTTGCCCCAGGTGCCGCCCTGGGTATTGACCACGCCCAAGGACAGCAGGCGCCCGCTGCCGGCGGTGTCTTCCAGGTAGAGGTAGGCATAGGCCAGCGCAGCCACGCTGGCGGTGCGGCTCACCATCACGTCGGCGGCGAAGCGGTAGGAAAGCCCCGGCTGCACCTTGCCGGCCAGGAGCAGGCTGGCGCCGGTGCCGTCGGCCTTGCGGGCGTAGACCTCCAGGGACTTGCCGGTGGCTGCCAGGGCGGTCAGCCGGGTGCTGCCGTAGAAGCCCGTCCACTCGCCGATGGCGCTGTCGAAGTTCCAGCCAAAAGCAGCCGCGGTCGTCGGGGTGATGGGCTTGGCGGGGGTCACTTCGCTGAGTTCCACCTCATCCAGCAGCACGGCCAGGCGGTTGACGCTGACCAGGCCCAGGTAGGTGTTGCGGATGACGCTGGCCGGCGGCTGGTAGACGAAGGTCATGTCGATGGGGGTGAACTCGCTGCTGGTCACCGACTTGATCACACCGTTGGCCGTGCTGTAGCTGATGCCGGCATTCTCTTCGTGGAGCATGCCCAGGTAGACGTTGCCGCGCACGTTGGTGCCCTTGAGCATCACCTTGGCCTTGAGGCGGTAGGTGGCGCCGACCTTCAGTGCGCCCACGGAGGTGGCCAGCACGTCGTCGCGGCCGGCCGGCAGCTCGAACTGCAGGGCGTCGTCACGGCAGGTCTTGCCGACGTTGAGGGTGCTGAGCTTGGCCAGGTTGAGCAGGGCCTTCCAGCCATCCAGGGTGCGGAACTCGCCATTGGTCACCAGGCTGCTCAGCGCCGGCTTGCTGCACCAGGCCGGGGTCACCGGGGTCGTCGGCGTGGCGGGTGTGGTCGGCGTGGCAGGTGTGGCCGGGGTCGTGGGCGTCGAGGTCGGGTTGACCGTCTCCGGCACCTTGGTCGGCCGCAAGGTGGCGATCTGCGCGGCCATGTCGTTCAGCGCGCGGGCCGCGTCGGCGAAGCCGGCTCGCCCGCAGGCCTGGTTGGCGCAGGTGCTGTCCACCACTGCCGGCGTTGAGAACAGCGGCGCCTGCGCGGTGGCGTTGAACACCTGGGGGTAGGCCATGATGGTGGAGTAGCGCCCCTGCACGCCGTAGCCCCGGCCCCATTCGTAGGTGCCCTGGTGGATGCCCCGGGCCAGGTAGGTGTAGTAGCCCTCGGTCTGGTCCTGCTCATAGGAGTGGCGCAGGCCCAGGTTGTGGCCGATCTCGTGGGCCATGGTGCTCAGGCTGCAGTCCACCCCGGTGATGCCATAGGCACTGGCCCAGGCACCGTTCTGGAAGGTGCCGCTGTTCTTCGGCCCGGAGAGCACGTAGCCGATGCCGCACACGCCGTAGCCCTGCCCCACCTGGGTGCGGCTGATCAGCTGCACCACGTCCGCGCCGTAGGTCTCGCGCAGCTGCTGCACGCGCGGGTCGGCGGCGAAGGCGGAGAGGTCCTTGTCGGAGATGGTCGGGTAGCTGGCCCAGGTCAGCGGCTGGGCGTTGACCAGGCGCAGGCGCAGGTTGACGTTGCTCTTCTTGAACGCGTTGTTGGCGTACTCGATGTAGCTGGCGATGCGGGCGTTGATGTCGCGGCCGTTGGGCAGGGCCTGGGCGTCCTTGGTGTAGAGCACCAGCAGGTCGACGGTGCGCGGTTCGGTGGCGGCCTGGGCGAACGGGGCCAGCAGGATCACGGCCAGGCAGGCGAGCAGTTTCTTCATGGTCTTCGTTCCTGTAGCGCTCAGCCGCGGGTCGGCGGCGGGAGGGGCTGCAACGGCGTGGAGTCGGGGGTGATGAGCACGTCCGGGGTGGCGCGCATCAGCAACTGGTTCTGGTCGGTCACCAGGGTGCTGCCGGTGGCGTTGTCCACCACCATGGAGAGGGTCTGCTCGCGGGTGGCGAGGGTGATGTGGGTTTCCAGCTGGCCCTGCACCACGGTGAGGGTGTCTTCCGGCTGGCCACCTTCCACCGGGCCGCTCCAGACGGCAGCGCCGCCGGTGTTGTGGGTCTCGTCCAGCGTGGCGCGCAGCGGCGCCTGGCGGCCGGGCACGCCCAGCTGCAGGGTCTTGCCGACGGCCAGCGCGCCCAGGGAGGTGGTCGCCACCTGGGTGCGGTAGAGGGTCATTTCCTGTTGTTGCTCGGGCACCAGGGACTGGCTGTCCCAGAGTTCGACCACCGTATCGCCCGCCGCCTGCACCGCAGGCGCAGCAAGGTTGCGGGGGGCCGCTACGACATTGACCGCGACCGGCGCCTGGCTGGCCGCGACAGCAGCAGCCACCCTCGCAGGCGCAGCCGGTGCTGCGTCTACAGGGGGCATTGGCACAGACGCGCGTTCGGCGACAGGAGCCGCCGACGGTGGGGAATCGCGCAGGAGGACGGCGAAGGTGACACCTGAAGTGACCAGGGCAACCGCCAGGTAGAGCAACGTACGGGGCATGACGACCTTCCCATGTTCTACCCGCATGAGCGGGTGGCAGCGAAACCACGGAGAAGCATCCCTGACGAACCGTGGAACAGGTTCGACCGTTGCGAGGGGTAACGGCCAGTTGTTCTATTTATTGACGCCAGAAAATTGATATCACAGTGCCTTCATTGCGCATAAATACGCTTTCGCTATTAGCCAGGCGTCGATTAACAGCGACGGGTTCCAAGCAAGCCGCGCCCCTTCCTGCCTTCTGGCTGCTCGCATTCACCCCGATTGAACGGCACGAGAAAGTTGAACGCGTTCAACTTCCACGGGTGAACCACGCACCACCTTAAACAGCTGCTCAATGACCATCGGGAGAATTGGGATTTCTCGCACACTGCCGGTTTGACAGCCCAGGCGCCAATCATGGGTAATGGCCAAACCCGGCGGCTTCCCGCAGCAAACTGCTGATAACAGGTCGCCATCATCGACAGAGTTGTTCGACAAATCCCTTTGATTACAAGGCGTTGTGAAACCGCTCAAATGAGCGCCACTTCACGTTCCCTTATTTCCCTTACTTGAACTTTCACACTTCCAGATCCGGGCAATCTGATGACTGAATCCAACTTTTAAACTTCAACAAACACCCCACGTCTGAATAAGTGATACGCACTTCATCACGGCGCTACTTCACCTGCTCAACCGAACATCCGACGTCATTGAATTCAATGGCCGGCCTCTGCCTGCCCGTTGATCGACCCCGCCTGCGCATCACGGACGTGCCCCGGCGGATCACCACTACCCGGCCCATGCCGGGTGCATGAAAGGAGAACCCATGCGGAAAATCTGGCTCTACCCGGCCGTCGCCCTGGTGACGGCCGGCACGACGCTCGCCGTCCTGCTCAAGGACGCGCCGGCACAAGGCGAACAGCCCCCCGTCGCCTCGTCACCGACCGCCGCAGGCAGCATCGCCCTCCCCGCCTTGCCGGGCGCAGGCGACCAGGCGCAGGGCTCGGTGCAGGCCACCGGCAAGGCTGCGCCCGCCCTACCGGCGAACGACCACGGCGAGGCCACCCTGGCCCTGTGGGCACCTGACGCCCTGCAGGCCGAGGAGCAGGACGGCATGACCGTCTACCACACCCGCACCTCCCCCGACCTGCTGGGCGCGCTCGCCGTGGGCCGCACCCTGCAACTGGGCGTGCCGGGCCGCCAGGAGCCCCTGCGAGCCAAGCTGGACGAGACCCACAACACCGGCAGCACCGCCGTGTGGAGCGGCCCGGTGGAAGGCGGCAGCGACGCCGACACCCTGACCGTGGTGAAAGGCCAGCTGGAGACCCACATCACCCTTGCCACCCCCGAGCAGACCCTGTCCTTCGTGGTGGACAACGCCACCGGCGCCACCCAGGTGACCGACCAGAACGCGCTGCTGATGCGCGCCACGCCGGACCCGATCATCACCCCCGACGCCAAGCAACTGCCTCCCCTGCCGCCGCCCGCCCAGGGCTGATCCAACAAGGAACGTCCCCCCATGAAAAGACTCTTCATCGGCGCCCTGCTGGCCGTCGCCGTCCAGGCCGCCCATGCGGCCGAGCCCCGCACCGTCGACATCCTGGTGCTCTACACCAAGGACGCCCAGGCGCTGCCCAACGGCCGCGACATGGACGCACGCATCGCCAGCTACATCGAGTACGCCAACAACGCCTACAAGAAAAGCAACGTCGACCTGCGCCTGCGCCTGGTGCATCGCCAGCTGCTGGACTGGGCCAGTTACCCCACCGTATCCAGCAAGGACCTGGCCGCCTTCGCCGCCGACAGCCGCGTGCAGCAGCTGCGCGAAACCTACGGCGCCGACATGGTCCACCTGATCGGCCGCACCCAGGACGGCCAGGGCTACGGCGTGTGCGGCATCGGCTACGTGCTCTCCGGGCCGAAGAACAGCGGCACCTTCAATTCCGGCTCCGCCAACAGCGCCTACGCCATCACCGGCGTGGACTGCAGCCTGAGCACCATGGCCCACGAGATCGGCCACAACATGGGCCTGCGCCACTCCTACGAGCAGGACCAGACCGAGGGCTACTACCAGTCCGACTGGCACCAGGGCACCTTCGAATGGAGCCGTGGCTACGGTGTGCAGGGCCAGTTCTCCACCATCATGGGCTACCCCCATGTGTTCAACGCCCGCGTCCAGGCCCCGCTGTTCTCCTCGCCGCGCGTGGTGGACAGCACCTGCGCCAACCAGGCCTGCGGCCAGGAGAACCACGCCGACGCGGCCCGCGCACTGAACGCCATGGCGGCACAGATCGCCGCCCTGCGCGCCACCAAGGTGCCGGA